>CAJXTP010000246.1 GCA_913061335.1 uncultured Loktanella sp. | reverse complement strand
CAGCAGCCGTCCGGTCCACCCACTTGGCATTTTGCGGGTCACAAGGAACCCGACAAACCCCAAGGCCCAAACAAGCCCGATCACACGACCAAGCTGACGGTGACCCCACTCCCACCAATAGATCGACTTAAATTCAGCCAGAGACATGCCTTTGTTTTGCAACTGATACTCATCAATCGCTTTATATTTATCAAACTCTTCGAGCCAGATTGCTTCGGATGTAGGCGGCATTGCACCGGCCAAAGGCGCCCATTCGGTAATCGACAGGCCACTGTCCGTCAGGCGGGTCATGCCCCCGATAATAATCATCAGACCAACAAGGCCGAAAATCAGCCCAAGCCAGACACGCACAGCACCACGGGCACCCTGCCCGCCGCGGTCAATTCCGCCGGGGGCAGCTGCCTGCTTTTGCGCATCGCCGACATCTTCAAAAATACTGCGTTTTTTATCTGCCATTTGGGTGACCCTTATATCTTAATGCGCAATCTAGGGCGGCGGGCTGACAGGGGCAAGCGCGACAGCTAGTCGCGTTGTTTCCAACGCACCATTTGACGCAAAATTCCATGCAGGATTTGCACATCAGCGCGGGTCAGCGGCATCCTGCTCCAAAGATTACGCAAATTGGCCTTCATGCTGGGGCCTTTGTGTGCGGGGAAAAAGAAACCCGCCGTGTCCAGCCGATCTTCGTAATGCGACGCAAGGGCGGCCATCTCGGATTGACTGGCCCAATCGCCGACATGGCTGACGGTTTCAGGCATAACTTGCGTCGTCGCACGCTGAAATTCATATGCCGTCAGCAACACACATTGACCCAAGTTCAACGACGCAAACGCGGGGTTTACAGGAACCGAAATGATCGCGTTGGCGCGCACGATGTCTTCGTTCTCAAGGCCCGCGCGTTCAGGTCCGAAAAGCACAGCGACCTTTTGACCAGCAGCGATGCGGTCACGGGCTTCAGTCATCGCGGCCTCGGGTGTCAGCACGGGCTTGGTCAAATCACGGTCGCGCGCAGTTGTGGCATAGACATAGGTGCAATCGGAAATCGCATCATCCGTTGTGTCAAACAACTGGGCCTCGTCCAACAATCGACCTGCGCCGCTGGCCATTGCCACCGCTTTTTGGTTCGGCCATCCATCTCGTGGGGCGGTAATCCGCATCCGGTCGAGCCCAAAATTCCACATTGCACGGGCCGCAGCACCAATGTTTTCACCCATCTGCGGGCGAATCAAGATGAATGTGGGTTGCGCGCGGTCCGTCGGCATCGGGGCTTCCTTCATTGGTTTGGCGCGTGATACGCTGACAGCAATATCGACGCAAGGAGCAGCACAATGGCCTATGACCCCGGACATGCACAATTAATGCAAGAGGCGTTGGGCGACACCCCAAACATATCCGAAAAAAAGATGTTCGGCGGGCTTTGCTTTATGTTGAACGGCCATATGGTCTGCGGTGTGCACAAAGACGGCGGCATGGCGCGGGTTGGCAAACTGGCCGAGCCCGACGCGCTGCTGATCGACGGTATTGAACCCCTATCATTCACCGGACGCAAGATGGGTGGCATGGTTGACGTCTCTGAGGACGTGCTCGGTGATGACACCCTGCTAAGGCAAATCGTGTCTATGGCGCTCGATTACGTAAAATCATTACCTCCGAAGTAGCCAAAGCCGCCAATCCCCGCTAGAACGCGCAAAACGCTATTAAACTCATGCGAAAGTTGCCCTATGTCAAAAACTGTTGAAATGCCGCAGCTTTATCTCATTACGCCAAATGAGATTGATCTCATTTCATTCCCCGATCAGCTTGCCGCCTGCCTAGATGCCGCAGACGTCGCTTGCGTGCGCCTATCGCTGGCCAGCCGCGACGAAGACCATATCGCCAAAGCCGCTGATGCGTTGCGCGAAGTGACCCATGCCCGCGATGTGGCCTTGGTAATCGACAGCCACATGCAATTGGTCGAACGGTTGGGCCTAGACGGTGTGCACCTATTGGATGGATCGCGGTCGATCAAAAAGACCCGCAAGGATTTGGGCGACGATGCGATCATTGGCACATATTGCGGCAACTCAACCCATGACGGCATGACAGCTGGTGAATTAAACGCGGATTACGTTAGCTTTGGCCCCGTCGGTGAAAGCATTTTGGGCGACGGTGAAACAGCCCCGATTGACCTGTTTGAATGGTGGTCGCAGATGATCGAAGTTCCCGTCGTCGCCGAAGGTGCGCTGACCATCGACCTGATCCGTAAACTGACGCCGCATACGGACTTCTTTGCCTTTTCAGACGAGGTTTGGAAAAATGATGACCCCGTTGCGGCCTTAAAGGGCTTGATCGCTGCGATGGGCTAAGCCGCCGCGAACTTGATCCTCAAGCGCTTTGGCCAAAACTTTGCGATTTGCATAGTCAGATAATTGTACAGGCGGATGGTAAATAACCGTCACGCTACCCTGATGGCGCGCGGCCAAAGTTGCCAACAGATGCGGCGCAAAATCCATATCGCCCCACCAGCCATAGAACCGCGAATCAACTTCCAAAGGCGATGAATATCGCAGTGTAACAGCCTGTAAACGCATGGTTTTGGCCAGTACAGGATCAAAGAATGCAGCAAATAAAGTCGGTTTAAACGGCAGGACCTGCAATCCGTCTGTGCTGGTGCCCTCTGGGAAAAACAGCAGTTTATGTCCAGCAAGTAACCGTGCGCGGAATACTTCAATCTGCGACGATGCCTCGCGGCGGTCACGCTTGATAAACACTGTTCCAGTTGCGCGCGCGAGCCAGCCAATTCCAGGCCAAGCGGCAACTTCTGCTTTGGATACAAAGTAAATCCGTTTAGCCGCATTCAGTGCGAAAACATCCAGCCATGACGAATGGTTTGCAACAACTGCACCAGCACCCTGCATCGGCGTTCCTACCCGCGTGTAGCCCATACCGAGGATAAAAAAGGCAGATCGACATACGAACTGCGTGATGTAGGGCGTCCAAGGGCGGCGCAGGCCAAACAAGGGGCGCTCAACAATTCGCGTCGCCAGCAGCAACAGCAAACAGCCGAAGACAACGACCGCCAACGGCACCCCACGCAGGCCGACACGCACCCAACCCATGGGCGTTATTGTGACATGATCCGGTTCCGGTTCCTCGCGCCAACTGTCGGTCAAATTTGGTCTCCTGCACCATATAATGCCGCAGCCCGCGCATTCATTTGGGCCGTATCCAAGATCAGACAAATATCCGTCGTGTTGAAGGCATGATCGACATAGGCACCCTGCCCGACAACGCCACCAAGCCGCAAATATGCTTTTATAAGCGCAGGCGTGGCGCGCATGGCCGCCTTACGGTCGATTTGATCCACCGGAATAATCGTCATAGGTACAGCGTTTGGGGCCTTAGCAGTCACGGTCATCGCGCCGCCGGCAAGGTGTTTATCCGCGAGATTGGACAATGGCTCAGCCAATTCAGTCAGGTCCGTGCCATGAAACGAGGCGGCACCAAACAAAATCTCGGTATCGAGGTTGCGCGCGAAATCGGCAAGGGCGGCCCAAAGATGCAACATCGCGGTCCCGCCTCGATAATTCGGATGAAGGCACGACCGACCAAGCTCTAACAAACGGCGGCCAGACCCGATCAGTTCTGACAAATCAAATTCGGCGGCACAATAGAACCCACCTGCCGCGCGGGCCTGTTCCGATGTCATCAAACGGTAAACACCGACGACGCAATCATCCTTGGGACGGGCCGTGTCTTCTAGCAGTAAATGGGTTGCATGGACGTCATACGCATCACATTCGTGCCTAGTTTCATGGTTCACATCGGGGCCGTCGCCGCCCAATTCATCTACAAACACAGTATATCTTAACCGCTGGGCGGCGCAGAGATCTGCGGGGGTGCTGGCCCTACGGACTACAAAAGACGAATTGGCAGGTAGCATTATGGTCCTTTTCAAAGTCACCGGCGATCGCGTTTTAGGTTTCTGTTAACGAATTGGCAACGCTTTTGGCGGACCGTGCATTAACTATAATTGACAGGCAGCGTGACCTCGCTACCTTAAGTTGTTAAGTCGCTATTTTGAACAAGGATTAGCATGACACGCGCGCCATCAATGACAATTTTTCCCGTTTCGCGAAAATTAACCGTGACCTTTCCGTTGATATTGGACTGTACTTGCCCGACGCCCCAATCGTCTTGGCTTGGATGGCGCACCAGCATGCCTGGCTCCAGAATAGATGTCATATCCACAGTCCAAAACTCCTTTAAACTCAGAGGCATGCAATGACCGATAATCTCGCAGCACTAATTGGGTCACGTATTTGTCATGACCTTATTAGCCCAATTGGGGCAATCGGCAATGGGGTCGAACTTCTGACAATGTCCGCCCCCGCGGGCAGCAGCCCCGAGCTCGATTTGATCGCTGATAGCGTGCATAATGCCAGCGCGCGCATTAGATTTTTCCGAATCGCGTATGGGGCTGCGAGCAAGGACAGCGTTATCGGCCGCCAAGAGGTGATTTCTGTCTTGACCGCGACGGCACAGGGCGGAAGCTGTCTCTTATACACATCTGACGCTGCCGACGAATAGAGAGGTGTAGA
>CAJXTP010000245.1 GCA_913061335.1 uncultured Loktanella sp. | reverse complement strand
GAGATGTAGAGAGGTCTCGTGGGCTCGGAGATGTGTATAAGAGACAGACGTAAGTGGGGCAGGTTGGCATACGGCGATGACGTGGATGTCACTGCCCAATTCTTTCATGAAATCAACAAGATATAGCGTATAATCTTCAACGTCGAACTTACCCGCGCTAACAGGAATATCGCGTGCATTGTGCCAGTCAGTAATAAAGACTTCGCAGTCTGGAAGCAGGCTGATCACGGTTTTGCGTAGCAATGTGGCATAATGGCCAGACATCGGGGCGACAAGCAGGACGCGGCGCTTGCGCGTGTCTCGGCCGGGCATGGTGAATTGGATCAGATCGCCAAACGGGCGCTCAACAATCGTTTTCACAACGACAGGGAAATCCTTGCCGCTTTGACCCGTGACCGGTGGAATGTTCCAGTCTGGTTTGACAACCATGCGACTAAATGTCCGCTCAGTCACTTCACCCCACGCTTTTAGGTA
Source organism: uncultured Loktanella sp. (assembly GCA_913061335.1). Classification (GTDB taxonomy): domain Bacteria; phylum Pseudomonadota; class Alphaproteobacteria; order Rhodobacterales; family Rhodobacteraceae; genus Yoonia. Next base: position 4,132 of record CAJXTP010000245.1, on the reverse strand, counting down.
ATCCATCGCAGGGTTGGCCCCAAATGACATCGCAGGATAGCTAGCAAAGGCCCGCGCCGATGCGCCCATCCACTGGTTAGTATTGCGGATGCTTTCCATTAGGTCGTAGGTCATCATATACTTCACGTATCATCTCCTGCGGGTGCGCTGATTGCCGTAATGGCAAAATGCTGCAGGTGCAAAGTAGACACAAAGAGGTTCGCATGACAACTCATGATTCCACGCATGGCCCAGAGATCAGTCAAAACCTTGATAAGCTAGAAGCGAATTTACAACGTATAGAAGAGCTGAGCCAGCGGTTAGTGTCCGTGATGGGCAGTGGCCGCAAGGTGCCGACGTCGCTGCAGGGACCAAACCCTGATCTATATGTGAAGGCGGCTGGCGCCTATGCATCCGAGATGATGAACAATCCTGCCAAGTTGATTGAAAGCCAAGTCGCGTTTTGGGGCAAGTCGGTCAAACACTACGTGGAGGCCCAGCATTTGCTTGCGCAAGGCAAGTTAGAGGCACCTGCGGATGACGCGCCGCGCGACCGCCGGTTTGCCAATGAAATGTGGGATACCAACCCGTATTTTAATTTCGTTAAGCAGCAATACCTGACGAATGCAGAGGCAATCCAGCAATCGGTGTCCGAGATTGATACGCTTGATGCAGGTGAACAGCGCCGGTTGGAATATTTCAGCCAGCAGATCATCGACATGATGTCCCCGACTAACTTTCTGGCCACAAACCCCGAAGCATTGTCGTTGGCGGCTGAAACTGACGGCGAAAGTCTTGTGGCTGGGTTGGAAAATCTTGTGGCTGATTTGGAAGGGAATAACGGCGACCTTGTTGTCACCCTTGCCGATAAAGAGGCGTTCCAAGTTGGTGAAAACCTTGGGACCACACCGGGTCGGGTTGTGTTTCGCAACCATCTGTTTGAACTGATCCAATATTCACCCACGACCGAAACGGTGCATGAAACTCCGCTGATTATTTTCCCGCCGTGGATCAATAAGTTCTATATTCTGGACCTGAAACCGCAAAATAGCCTGATCAAATGGGCCGTCGATCAGGGACATACCGTGTTCATCGTATCGTGGGTGAACCCTGATGCTAGCTACCGCGATACGTCTATGACGGACTATGTGCAGGATGGCTTTTTAACCGCATTTGACCGCGTTAAAGAGATTTGCGGCGTCGATCAGGTTAATGCGGTCGGATATTGCATTGCTGGCACGACGCTGTCGATGACCTTGGCGCTTATGGCGCAGCGCGGCGATCATTCAGTAAGATCCGCGACCTTGTTTACCACACTGACTGATTTTTCGGATCGGGGCGAGGTTGGGGTGTTCTTGGACGATGACTTTGTCAACGGGATCGAACAAGAGGTTGTTGAGAGCGGAATTTTGTCGTCGTTCTATATGTCGCGTACATTTAGCTTTTTACGGTCCAATGATCTGATCTATGGGCCTGCGATCAAAAGCTATATGTTGGGCAAAGCCCCGCCTGCGTTTGACCTTTTGTACTGGAATGGAGATGGGACCAACCTGCCTGCGGTCATGGCAGTCGAGTATTTGCGCGGGCTTTGCCAGGGCGATAAATTTGCGACTGACGGCATGACGATTGCAGGCACAACTGTGCGTCTGTCAGAGGTAAACGTCCCTATTTGCGCGATTGCCTGCGAAACCGATCACATTGCTGCGTGGAAAAGCAGTTACCGTGGCGTTCAAAAGATGGGGTCGGGGGATAAGACATTTATCTTATCTGAATCTGGCCACATCGCAGGGATCGTGAACCCGCCAACCAAGAACAAATACGGGCATTATACGAATGTTGATCTGGGTTTGACGCCGGACGATTGGCAGGCGGCTGCTGAAAAACACGCGGGGTCTTGGTGGCAGCGCTGGGGTGATTGGCTTGCGGGTCATAGCGACGCGATGCTGCCAGCCAGAGTACCCGTAGTGGATGCGGAGCTTGGGGATGCGCCGGGGACATATGTTTTAAACTAGCCGTGTTATGCAGGTGCAGAAATTATTTATGCTGCAGTGCAGAAAAAGGTTGAAATGCTGCAGTGCAGCATGTATCTAGGGTTCAGAACAAGAAACGCGGTTCCTCCCGCCGCATGACCCTAAAGGACTTAACAATGACTAATTCACCAGACCTCACAGCTGTTTTCAAAGACATGATGGGTTCTTTCCCAGTTGACACAAAAGTAATGGACGATGCGTTCAAGTCGCAGTCCTCTTTGACTGAAAAGATGTCCGCTGTTGCGTTGGACGCAGCAAACAAATCCACTGCGTTGTCCGCAAAATGGACAACAGAAACACTGGGCAAGTTCCAGTCAGTTTCTACTGCAAAATCTGAGCCAGCTGATTACGCAAAATCCATGTCTGATTTCGCAACTGCTTCTGCTGAAGCAGCCTCCGAGCACATGGCGGCTTTCGCTGAAATCGCGAAAAAAGTTCAGACACAGACTATGGAATTGGTCATGGCCGCTGGCAAAGACGCGTCCGAAGAGATGACAACTGCTGCGAAAAAAGCGACGACAGAAGCAACTGCTGCTGTTAAGAAAGCTGCTGCGAAATAATCGCAAAACAATATATCTGACGATTCCTCCCTGTACTGTCAGAAATACTAAAAGCGGATCGTGATTATCACGGTCCGCTTTTTAGTATTTGGGGGGGATGATGGGTTAAAACCCATCCTACGCGTCTGCGTCATTTGGCTTTCTTTTTACGCACATGCCGCATAGTCTTGCTGCATTGCAACATGTCTTGGGAGGGACACCGTGGCTGATACCAATAAACCGCTGCTGATTAAGCGATACGCGAGCCGGCGGCTGTATAACACGGAAACCAGCGACTATGTTACGCTGGAAGATATTGCGACGTTCATCCGTGATGGCCGCGAGGTTCAGATTGTTGATCTGAAGTCCGGCGACGACTTAACACGTCAGTATTTGCTGCAAATCATTGCTGAACACGAAAGCCGTGGCGAGAGCGTCTTGGGTGTCGATATTCTGACCGACCTTGTGCGTAGCTATACGACCCAAGCCACGTCCGTCGTGCCACAATTTCTGACGGCCAGCTTTGAAATGCTCCGCAGTGGGCAGTCTGACGCGATGGGCAAAATGTCCAAGGCGAACCCGATGTCAAACATGCCAGGGTTTGAGGCAATGCAGGCCCAGCAGCAGGCGTTCTTTAAGGCGATGACCAGCGGCGTTATGCCCGCACAGTCTGAACCTGCCGCCCCTGAGGCACCTGTTGATGATCTGGATACGATCAAGCGGCAGCTTGCAGAGATGCAGGAAAAGCTTTCGAAAATGGGCAAGTAACGTCGGTTTTTGGGCCAAGATTACTTTGGAGGGGTGGCCATAGGCCCCCCTATTTAGCTTCCCGCGAATTTCCCAGCGACCGCTTCCACAGGCCCTGCATTGGTGCTGGAATACCTAGGGATCAATGACCGAAAATATGCGCCGCAACGGCAACACCTTTTACACGTTAATCAGCAGGTGTTCGCGTTCCCACGGTGAGATAACTTGCAGGAATTCGTTATATTCGGCCCGTTTAACGATGGAGTAAACGCGGACAAATTCGGGTCCAAGCACACCATGTATTTGCGTCGCCTCATCGAACAGATCAAGTGCTGCATAAAGCCCCTTTGGAATTTCATCTTCGGCGTCATAGGCGTCACCTTGGTAGCGTTTATCGGGGCGGGTTTTGTTCATCATCCCCAGATATCCGCAGGCCAATGAGGCTGCGATGCACAGGTATGGGTTGCAATCCATGCCTGCGAGGCGGTTCTCGACGCGTCGTGCTTCGGGCGGGGAAAGTGGGATGCGGATACCTGTTGTGCGGTTGTCGCGTCCCCATTCCAGATTAATTGGGGCAGCATGGTCGCGCACATAGCGCCGATAGCTGTTCACATAGGGCGCCATCACGGCAATGACCGACGGCATGTGTTCTTGAAGTCCACCGATAAAGTGGAAAAATGCATCCGTTTCTTCGCCCTGAGGGCCGGTGAATATGTTGTTCCCTTGCGCGTCCAAAATTGAATGATGGATATGCATTGCCGATCCGGGTTCGCCCTCAATCGGTTTGGCCCTGTCTCTTATACACATCTCCGAGCCCACGAGACCTCTCTACATCTC
>CAJXTP010000244.1 GCA_913061335.1 uncultured Loktanella sp. | reverse complement strand
CCGTCAGAGACTGCGCATTTCCAAACGGCATTGCGCGGTTCACATAGTCGTACACTGTTGAGAGATACGGCCAATACGAGCCGATTGTTTTGACTGGACGTTCGCTATCAAGCGTATCAATGCCCCCAGCGAGAACAGGCCAACGGCCAGACCCTTCGGCAAAATCACCGTGGCAAGATGCACATTTTTCGATCCAGATTTCTTCGCCAGTGTAGACGTCACCGCTGCCCACAGGCAGGCCTTTTCCGTCGGGGCGAACATCAATATCCCATGCAGCGACCTCTTCTGGCAATGCGTCACGGCCCAGATTGTATTGTTGCGCAGCCGCGCCTTGCGCGACGCCCATCACAAGTATCGCGCCACCGATTGTCAGTGTGGATTTCTTAGGAAACTTCAACATTTTCAGCCACTCCGTCCGAATTGACAAACCACGTTTGGATGCCGTTGTTGTGATAGATTGAATTCAAGCCACGGACTGCGCGGAGCTGGTCTTTGGTGGGTTGCACATATCCTGTAGAATCGTGGGCGCGGCTTTGCAGCAATAACTCTGAGCCATCCCAATCAAATTCATAGTAAAACCTGTGCATCGACTTGTCCAAGCTCGGCCCCGACATACGTGCCTCGTGCCAATTCACGCCGCCATCAATGGTGACATCAACGCGTGGGATCGTACCACGGCCAGACCATGCAACGCCGGTGATAACAGTTTGGCCTTTGCCATGTGTGATCGGCGCTTGCGGGCTAGGGTTTGTGATGACGGATTTCGCATCCATTTCCCACGTAAAGCGGCGCGCACGTCCATCACCCAACAGGTCGGTATATTTTGATGTTTCTTCGCGTTGATGCCAAGGTTTGTCGCCAACTTCGAGCCGGCGCAACCACTTGATCCACATGTTGCCTTCCCATCCGGGCACGACAAGACGCACTGGATAGCCCTGCTCTGGGCGCAGCGCTTCACCGTTCATTTTGAAAGCAACGAGGCAATCATCAAGCGCCTTTTCCATCGGAATGGAGCGGGTCATGCCAGATGCATCGGCACCTTCTGCCAGAAGCCATTTACCTTCGGTTTTGACGCCTGCTTCCTCCAACAAAAGCCGTAGCGGGACGCCAGTATACATAACGTTGTGGATCATGCCGTGGGTATACTGGCAGCCATTAAGCTGCGCGCCACGCCATTCCATGCCAGAGTTGGCAGCACATTCAAGAAAGTAGACGTGGTTTTCGCGTGGGAACCGCATCAAGTCTTCCATCGTGAAGACCAGTTCGCGGTCGACCAAGCCGTTGATCATAATCCGGTGTTCAGCAGGGTCGACTTCGGCAACTCCGCCGTGGTGACGCTCGAAGCACAAGCCGTTTGGCGTGATGATACCGTCCATTTCGTGAAGCGGCGTGAAATTGATTGACGAAATTGGGTCAGCGGTCAGCCAAGGCACATCTTGGCGACGCACATGGGCCTCGAATTTTGATGGCATCCCGTATGGGCTCGCATCGACGCCTTCACCTAAGAACTGGTTCCAAGGTTTCAATTGCGTGATCGCGGGATCGCCCTGCGCGGCAACGGACGTTCCGATTGCAGTCGCGCCACCTGCAGCAGCAGCACCGCGCAGGAACGCGCGTCGTGACGGCTTCATCCCTTTGAATTGCTCAGTCATTCGACTTTCCTCTTTGAGAATTTATCGCTCATTTTGTATTTTGGTTAGCGCTTAAGCACCGACCACCTTAACGGATGTATTTGGGTCCACAGTTACGGTGCCTTCGCGGCGAATATGGCTTTCGACGACGTCCCAAATTGCGGGGCCCTCGGTGCCTTCGTTGACGCTTGCCCAGCCAGCCACGACGTAAGTCTGTGACGGCTCAATGCGTTCACCGGTTTTCAGCAACGTCATCTCAGTGATCCGCTTGCCTTGTGGTTGGTTGATATCAATGCGGTAGCCCATGCCGCCAACGCGCACCATATCGCCGCCCTGCTGGTAATATGGATCAGGGTTAAACAGGTTATCAGCCACGTCTTCGAGGATGATATGCAGCGTTTCGCCTGTCATTTCCGAGCGGTAGGCTTCTGGATAGCTCATTGCGGTGGCGTTAAAGATGTCTTCGCGCGTGATATCTTGACCGGGCAGCAAGGATGCACCCCAGCGGAAACCGGGCGACAAGGCGATGTCTGCTTCGCGTTCCGAAATCAGCGCGTTGCAGATGAGGTCGTCCCATGTGCCGTTAAAGTTGCCGCGACGATACAAAAGCGAATCTGTCTTGCCGATAACTTCGTCGAGCTCTGCTTGGTAGGGCGCGCGCTGGCTGTCGACCAATGCGGTCATTTCAGGATCAGGCGCGATAACGTCGGTAAAAATTGGGATCAAACGGTGGTTGATACCCTTCATCTCGCCGTCGCGCACATCCAGATCAAGACGGGTGACGAATTTTCCGTGGCTGCCGCTTGCGATCAAGTAGGTCTTATTAACCAACACTGGCTCTGGCAGCGCGTCATGTGTGTGGCCGGTCAGAATGATATCGATGCCATCAACATTTGCCGCCAGTTTGCGGTCAACGTCAAAGCCGTTATGCGACAAAAGCACGACAAGTTCGGCGCCTTTGCCGCGGACTTCGGCTACCAGTTCGGCCATGTTATCTTGGCGCACGCCAAAGCTAAGGTCTGGGAACATCCAGCCAGGATTGGCGATTGGCATATAAGGGAACGCTTGCCCGATAACGGCGATTTGCACGCCGCCGCGTTCGAACATTTTATAGGGTTCAAACGCACGTTCGTCCCATTCGGTATCAAAGATGTTTGCGCCCAAGAACGGGAAGTTCAGTTCGTTTTCGACGATCTCCATTACGCGGTCGATGCCAAGCGTGAATTCCCAATGCGACGTCATCGCATCGGTGCCAAGTGCGTTGAAAACATTGACCATATCTTGGCCGTTGGTGCGCAATGCGGTCAGGCTGCCCTGCCACGTGTCGCCGCCATCAAGCACCAGCGCGTCGGCGCGGTCTGCACGGATGGAGTTCACAACGGTTGAAATGCGGTCCATTCCGCCCATGCGCCCGTAGGTGCCTGCAAGCGAGGTAAAGTCGTCATATGTCAGTGCATAATCGGCCGCACTTCCATCTGGAATGCCGTAAAGAGTGCGAAAATCAGCGCCCGTAACATGCGGCGGTTTGCCGATAACACCGCCAACACCGATGTTGATTTCGGGTTCGCGAAAATACACCGGCTTTAGCTGCGCATGGATGTCGGTGATATGCACAATCGTCACGTTCCCGCTCGTGTCAAAGTCTAGCAAGTCATTTTGCGTAAGCGCTTGCTGTGCGGAAAGTCGGCCCCAGTTTCCAAAGCCCGATGCGCCATAAATGGCCGATGCAGCCAGTCCGGCTTGAACAAAATGACGACGAGAGATCATGGAATTATCCTAGTTTATAGCATTACATTCTAATTATTGAATATGTTAGAAGCAGCAACGCCCGCAAGCACAAAGTGCCGCGGGCGTGTCTTTTAGTTACGGATCGAAGGCGTTTCGACAGAAAGCCCAGTACCGCGTGATGCGAGATAAAGCTCGAGCGCTTTAAATTCATCAGAACCGATACCATAAGGTTCCGCACGTACGTTCTTCATGCAACCAGAGAAACGGCTATGCACCGTGTTCAGCTTGGCATTTTTCAAACGGTAAGTCGGGAAGCCGTTGATCTGGCCCTGACTTAGGTGATCGGCGCGGATCATGGTGCCGTAGTTGTCTTCATGACAATTCGCACACGACAGATCCAATTGGCCAACGCGTGCATAATACAGCTCTTGACCACGTTCCCAGAAGGACGCCGCAGGTCCGTCGATTGCCACATCAACTGGCATTCCGCGAGACTGCAAACCAATCACGGCTGTAACAGCAGCCATCTGAGATCCATTGTATTTCCAAGGTTCTGCGCCCATCCGCTCGGTGCGGCAACCGTTGACCAGATCCTCTAAGGTCTCAAGCTCACCGCCGTCATTGACCCGCGGCATTTGTGCCTTAAGCCCAGCGAAATCTTCAACGTCTTCGTGGCAAGATGCGCAGGATTTACCTTCGCTTCCGTCCACAGACGCCATCAGCGCAAGACCGTCATCGACAAACACAAAGCCTGAGTTGTCAAAGTCATCCATTTGCATGGCGCGCGTATCTTCAGAACGGAAACGCCAGCCTGAATAGACCGTACTGACGTTTTCCATGTGTGCTGGCGCATCAGCCTCGGTTGAAATAAATTGGCCTTCAACTGTAAGTTCGCTGTCAGTTTGAGCAAAGCCCATTGTGCCAGCGAATGACAGAATTGCGGCCGCCGCGATTGCATTTTGCAGTTTCATATGGCGTTCCTCCCTAAACATTTCAAATCAGGCGATCGCGACCGATTTTGTTTCTTCGTAGACCGATCCGTCGTCGTCATACCAAGTGAAGGTAAAGTCACCTGCTTCTGGCACCACTGCTTCAAATTCGAAGAATGGGTTTGTCGATACGGCGGCTTCGAGCGTCACATCAATGACAACGACGCCATTAAACGCGCAGACGAACCGGTTGATGATTGAGCGCGGGATGATGTTGCCATCCCCGTCCTTGCGTTGACCAGATTCCATCTTGTGGCTGATCAGGGTCTTGATCGTGATGACCTCACCTGCCT
>CAJXTP010000243.1 GCA_913061335.1 uncultured Loktanella sp. | reverse complement strand
TCGTCGGCAGCGTCAGATGTGTATAAGAGACAGCTATAAAGCCTCTAAATGCATCCATTGGAGGCGTCCCGCGTGAAAACGGCCAGTTGCGAGACACATCCTGCCCGGTGAGGCCGGGATGCCCGTTAGGAGCATAGAACACCAAGAAAAACAGGCGCGTGAGCATCGAGATCACAGGCCCCTACCCTCCCCTTGTTTGTTGCAAAAATATGTTGCGAAATCACTTGATTGAGCAACAAGAAAGCGCAACAATCAGCGCATGAACTTTGGCTATGCTCGTATTTCCACAGATCGCGGTCAGGACACCGCCGCGCAACTCGATGCGCTACGCGCCGCCGGGTGCGAGCGCGTGTTTGAGGAACGCGCGTCCGGTGGCCGTTGGGATCGGCCGGAGCTGCACCGGATGCTCGATCAGCTCCGCGACGGCGACGTGGTGATCGTCTGGAAGCTTGACCGGTTGTCGCGATCGCTGAAAGACCTTCTGTCCATCATGGAGAAGATCAACGCCGCTGGAGCTGGTTTCCGGTCGCTGACCGAGGCCATCGACACCACGACGCCCGCCGGGCGCATGATGATGCAAATGGTCGGGGTCTTCGCCGAGTTCGAGCGCGAGATGATCCGCGAGCGCACGCGCGCCGGTCTGGAGCGCGCCCGCAAGAAGGGACGCCACCCAGGGCGCAAGCCGAAGCTGTCGGATGATCAGCGCAAAGAAATCCGCGACTTGGTGCGATCCGGCAAACGCACCGAGGCTGAGGCCGCGCGTCTGTTCAACGTCCACAGGTCCACGATCAGCCGTGTCATGCGGGAGGTGGCACCCGATGCAGCAGCTTGAGATGTTTCCTGAAGATATCCGCATCGAGCGTGTAGACCCGGATGCCAATATGTTTCGCTTCTATCGGTTGCGCCTAATGCCTGACCTGTTCGGCGGTGTCTCGCTCCTGCGGGAGTGGGGCCGGATTGGCACCCAGGGGCGGCATCGGATCGACTGTTTCGAGGATGCAGGCCGCGCCGCTGACGCCATGGTCGCGCTCTACAAGGCTAAGCAGAAGCGCGGTTATCAGCTCGCAGGGTGATGGCCGGCCCCCTGCCCTCTCGGTGGCAAATTTTCGAGACCAGCCGTTCATGCAGCGCGCAGCTAATTCGGGCTGTGATGCAGGTTTCTCGGACGCCATGCGCGGGGGTTTGGGCGGAGCGCTGCGGTTGCCTGGCGTCGGAGAAGCGCTCAGGCGGGAAATCGCGGGGTTGGGGTTGGGCGGATCGGCTGGGTCTATGGGGATTTGGAGGCTTGAGTGCCCTGGTTCCGACGGCTCGGGGTAGGTTCGTGGTGGCCCGTGAGGGCAAGCCCGTCATGGGTTCTGGTTAGTTTTTGGCAACCTGCGTCGCGTTCCCGGGATATTTGCGACCTGAGGATCGCTGAGGGCTGGATTTGGGCAGGCGGGATGTGCCGCAGCCGGTGGGGTGTGCGGTTACGATCGCAACCTGGGGACTGAGGCGCGCTGTTCATGCGGCAGCCCTCGCTGATGCCGGTGGTGCTCTGGGATGTTGTGCGGGCGCGAAGGTATCGACGATGATCAACCGGCCGCCGCAGCATGGGCATGGCAGCGCGAGGACGCGGGCGGGCGCATCGGCATCCTCGATCGTGTTATCGTGAGCAAGACCCGGAACCGGTGTTTCGGCCCCGAGCAGCTCCCTGATCCTCGCGATATTGGCGGTCCGATTGCCGTTGCCGAAGAAGCCATAGTGGCGGATGCGGTGCTGGCCTTTGGGCAGGACGTGGATGAGGAACCGGCGGATGAACTCGTCGGTTTTCAGGGTCATGGTGGTGTGCCGCCCGGGGCCGGTGATGCGGTAGTCCTTGACGCGGAAGGTGACGCCCCGGTCGTCGACCCGTATCAGGCGGCTGTTGGAGATCGCGACACGGTGGGTGTAGCGCGACAGGTATGCCAGCACGGCTTTGGGTCCGGCGAAGGGCTCCTTGGCATACACGACCCAATCGATCTTGCGTAGCGGTTGCAGGAAAGCGTCAAAAACCGCGAGATCAGCAAGCTTTGCATGGTCGCCGAAGAAGCGCAGCTTCCCGGCTTTGTGCAGCCGGGAGAGCCCGTCCAGAATGAGCCGCCTGTACAGCCGAGACAGCACACGCACGGACAAAAAGAAGTTCTTGCGGCAAGCGATCCACTTGGTCCCATCTTCAGACAAGCCGCCGCCCGGCACGATCATGTGGACATGTGGGTGGTGGGTCATCGCCGAGCCCCAGGTGTGGAGCACGGATGTGACGCCCACCCGTGCGCCGAGGTGCTTGGGGTCGGCGGCAATCCTGATCACCGCGTCTGCGCTCGCCCGCATCAAGAGATTGTAGATCTCCCGTTTGTTTTGGTGGGCGATGTCCGCGATCGGTTTGGGCAGCGTGAAGACCAGGTGGAAATACCGCACGGGCAGCAGTTCGGCCTCGCGCGCCGCCAGCCAAGCCCTGGCTGCCCCGGATTGGCATTTGGGACAGTGGCGATTGCGACAGGAATTGTAGGCGATGTGCTCATGGGCGCAGTCTTCGCACCGCGCGACATGGCCGCCGAGCGCCGCCGTGCGGCAGCGCTCGATAGCGCTCATGACCTTCAACTGATCGAGGCTGATGTGGCCGACGTTGGCCGCCAGCCAGGCAGCGCCGTGGGCGCGGAAGATATCCGCAACCTCCAGCGATGGCCGAGGCAACGGGGGCTACGACGCGCCTTTCTTGCCCTTCTTGCGCTTGGCCGACCTCAAGTCATCCAGCGGGCTGTCCACTGCCGCGATCATGCCCGTGGCAACGCTCGCATATCGAGCCGTCGTGGTCAGTTTGGTATGGCCGAGCAGTGCCTGAATGACCCGGATGTCCACACCACGTTCCAGCAGATGTGTCGCGAAGGAATGGCGCAACGTGTGCAGCGTAACCGGTTTGGTGATGCCCGCCATCCGCGCCGCCTCCTTGAACAGTCGCGAGATCTGGCGGGCCGAGAGATGTTTGCCGCGATAGCCGGGGAAGAGAACCCGCTCGGGGCCAGGCACGCCTGCATCCTGGCCGGTGGGGCGTTCGGTCCACCATTCGCGCAACAGGCCCAGAATATCTGTGGGCAACATCACGTTGCGATCCTTGCGGCCCTTGGATTGCACGATGCGGATGATGTTTTGGGCGCCATCGATGTCGCCAACGCGCAACCGGACAACTTCGCCCGCACGCATCCCGCAGCCATAGGCAAGCGACAACATCACGCGCGCCTTAAGGCCAGGTGCCATGGCCAGGATGCGTTTAACCTCATTGCGGCTCAGGACAAGCGGTACCTTCACCGGCTCCTTGAGGCTGAAAATCTCGGCCACAAGATCGTGCCGTCGCAGGGTGACCCGGAACAGAAACTTCACCCCGGTCATCGTGCGATTGCGCGTGCAGATGCTGGTGCCGGTCTCAATCAGATGCTGTTGGAAATCGCGGACGTCATCTGGCTCCGCTGTCTCTGGCGAACGCCCAAGCCAGGCCGCAAACCGCTTGCACGCCCGCAAGTGTCCGATCTGAGATGCCGGTCCTAGATTGCGCGCCGACATATCCGCGATCATGCGCGCCCGAAGCGGCGTCAAGGGTGTGGAGTGCTGTACATTCATGGGAAAACCCTCTGTCAACCGAGGCAAAATCACCTCGATCAACAGCACAAACCCAACACCGCAAACCGCAAAACAAATCCCGACTAAGCGCAACCCCAGCCATAGGCGCCCATATCGCGGAGCGATTTAGTGCAAGAGCCCGAAGGGACGGATGCTGCGCTTCGCACGAATGCCGGGTATCATTCTTCTTGACTGAACTTGAGTGGATTTCCCAATGCCTGAAAGCTACGACACGATTGGATTGGACTACGCCAAATTGCGCTGTCCTGATGCGCGGATCGCGAAGTTAATACATACGGCACTCGGTGAAAGCCGAGCGGTGTTGAACGTTGGTGCAGGTGCAGGCTCCTACGAGCCTGTGGATCGTATGATTACAGCACTCGAACCGTCCGCCGAAATGATAGCGCAGAGGCCAACATCCAATGCGAGAGTGGTGCAAGGCATCGCCGAAAACCTTCCTTTTGATGATGATTGCTTCGACGCGGTTATGGCGGTGCTGACAGTGCATCACTGGAACGACAAGGCAAAAGGCATGGCCGAGTTGCGCCGAGTTTCGCGTGGCCCCAAAGTGATCCTGACTTACGATCCTACATTCCGTGACTTTTGGCTATTTGACTATTTCCCAGAACTTGCCGCACTAGATAAGGGCCAGATGCCGCCAATAGATGAATATGCGAAATGGCTTGGCGAGGTGGAAGTGTCACCAGTTCTGATCCCGCACGATTGTTCTGACGGTTTTCTTGCGGCCTACTGGCGGCGTCCTTCTGCATATCTTGATGCCCGTGTTCGTGCTGGGATTTCCTCATTCTGGAAGATTGGCGATATCGCCCCCGGTTTGGAAAGCCTTAGGCGTGATCTCGAAAGTGGGACTTGGACGAAGCAGTTTGGTGACGTTCTTGAACTCGATAAGCGTGACTGTGGGTATCGCCTTGTTGTCGCACCGTGAATTCACCATCTGCGCCGCCATAGCGGCTGTCTCTTATACACATCTGACGCTGCCGACGAATAGAGAGGTGTAGA
>CAJXTP010000242.1 GCA_913061335.1 uncultured Loktanella sp. | reverse complement strand
GATGTAGAGAGGTCTCGTGGGCTCGGAGATGTGTATAAGAGACAGCTGTTTGATCCGGGACATGGGTTAGAAGAACGGCTGATCCGCGAGCAATTTGCATAAGTTGGAACGGCGGCTTTGACGGCAATGCTGCCGTTGAACGCGTTTCGCCCGACACTTTTCTCTAAAGCGACGTGCTAATCTCGTCATCTTCAGCAAGATGCCAGCTTACGCGGCGAATATCTGGAGACAGCGCGATTTGCGAAACGGTCCGTTCAACCTTAGCCGCGTCAGTTTCTAGGCCTTTGATTTGGACAACGATTTCCACAATCTTATTGTCGGTCCGGCTTTCCATTTGGCTAATCTCTAATCCTTGATCACCAAGGCAGCCGATCAATACGGCGCGCACATCTTTTTCATCGTCCTGTCCACATTCAAGCTTCAGGTCAAAAAATTGTTCCGCCTTCGACGTCTTCGCTGATGCTTTCTTTAACTTGCGCACAATGGGGCGAAGTCCCAAGTTTGAGAATACGATCAACGCCGTCAGAGCGACTGCATAGGTTACGTGTCCGGACCCTGATATTAAGCCGACAGCCGCAGAACACCAAAGCGTGGCCGCGGTGTTGATGCCTTGAATGTTAAATCCATCGCGGAAAATGATCCCGGCGCCCAAGAAGCCGATACCAGAAACAACCTGTGCGGCGACGCGGGTTGGATTGATGTCATCAGGATAAAGCGCCGCAAAGGTAACAAAACCGGCAGCGCCCAGCGAAACCAGCGCATTTGTCCGCAAGCCAGCCATACGTCCGCGAAACTGACGTTCAGACCCAATAACGGCACCCAAAACCAACGCAAAACCCATGTTTATCGTCGCGAATATCAATGACATATCGATGTCGAAAAAGACTTGGATCATTGGAAGGCATTCCTTGGTGGCGCTTGATGGTCATACCATAGGCGCATCACGAGGCGATAACCACAGCAACCCATTAAGACAGGTCCGCGACATTCGCCCCGACGCAACGTCCAAACGTTTTGGTTAGTCTTTCGCATATCCCATAGGCACCAACGCCGCTTTGATTTCGTCCAAAATCACCGGATCATCAATCGTTGCGGGCATCTTATACGGTTTGCTGTCCGCGATGTCGACCATCGTGCCACGCAGGATTTTACCCGACCGCGTTTTGGGCAAACGGTCCACGACGGTGACAAGTTTGAACGCGGCCACAGGGCCGATCTTTTCACGCACCAACTTAATGCAATCAGCCTGAATATCAGCGTCGGACTTTTCCGTGCCGTTGTTTGTACATACAAACCCAAGCGGCAGTTGCCCTTTCAGCGCATCACCAACCCCGATAACCGCGCATTCGGCGACATCTGGGTGGCCCGCAAGGACTTCTTCCATCGCACCGGTCGACAGTCGGTGTCCTGCCACGTTGATCACATCATCTGTGCGCGCCATGATATACAGGTAGCCGTCTTCGTCGATCATGCCTGCATCACCCGTCTCGTAATATCCGGGGAACGTGTTGAGATAGGATTTCTTGAACCGATCTTCTGCATTCCAAAGCGTCGGCAATGTGCCCGGCGGTAAAGGCAGCTTGATCGCAATTGCACCCAATTCGCCCGCAGGTATTTGGTGGCCGCCGTCATCCAGGATCTGCACGTCATAGCCGGGCATCGCCACGGTTGGGCTGCCGATTTTGACCGGCAATGCTTCGATCCCCGCAGGGTTGCCCGCAATCGTATAGCCGGTTTCGGTCTGCCACCAATGGTCGTAAACAGGTACGCCCATGATCTTTTGCGCCCATTCAATCGTGTCAGGATCAGCACGTTCACCCGCAAGATACAGCGCACGCAAACAAGAAATATCGTAGTTTTTGATCAGCTCGCCCTTTGGGTCTTCACGCTTAATCGCGCGAAACGCGGTGGGGGCGGTAAAGAATGAGCGGACGTTGTGTTCTTCGATCACGCGCCAGAATGTGCCAGCGTCTGGGGTGCCAACTGGCTTGCCTTCAAACACCACAGTGGTGTTGCCCGTTATCAGCGGGCCGTAACAGATATACGAATGCCCAACGACCCAGCCGACATCAGACGCCGCCCAAAACACATCACCGGGGTCGACGTTATAGATCGATTTCATGGTCCATTGCAGGGCAACAAGATGACCAGCAGTTGGACGCACAACGCCCTTGGGCGCGCCAGTCGTGCCGGACGTATAAAGAATATAGGCGGGGTGGTCGCCGGACACAGGGACGCAATCGGCTGGGGTGACACCGACTTGCACATCGTGCCAATCGTGGTCGCGGCCTGCAATCAGGTCACATGGACCTTCCTCGCGTTGCAAAACAACCGTGAAATTGGGCTTGTGCTTCGCCAGATCAATCGCACCATCAAGCAGCGGTTTATAGGCGACAACGCGCCCCGGCTCTACACCACACGACGCGGCAATAATCGCCTTGGGCGTTGCATCGTCGATCCGCACGGCAAGTTCATTGGCAGCAAAACCACCAAACACAACCGAATGCACCGCACCAATGCGCGCACAGGCCAGCATGGCCACAAGGGCCTCGGGGACCATTGGCATATAGATGATGACGCGGTCGCCGGACACGATGCCTTGATCGCGCAGCGCACCCGCAAGCGACGCGGTCTGCACTTGCAATTCAGCAAAGGACGTCGTGCCTTTTTTGCCGGTAATCGGGCTGTCATAGATAATCGCGGTCTGGTCAGCGCGCCCGTTTTCAACGTGGCGATCAACGGCATTATAACATGCGTTGACCTGCGCATCAGTGAACCATTCGTACAGGGGGGCATTGTCAGCATTCAGCGCACGGCTTGGTGGTTTTACCCAATCAATGGTGCTTGCTTGATCCATCCAGAATGCCTCTGGATCGTCCTGCCAGCTTTTATAAACTTCTGAATAACCCATCGCGCCGTCCTCCCCCAAATGTATTACAAATGTGTAAGCAAGGGATCTGTGCGCCGCAAGCAAGGTTGCGGCGCTAACAGGAATCTGGCGTCAATTAATTTACACTGCCGACCTTAGCCGTAGTGATCCACAGGCGTGCCAGCAATCGCGGACATGTTCAGCAGCCCGCGCGCGGTGATCGACGGCGTGACAATATGCGCGCGGTTGCCCATGCCCATCAAGATTGGACCAACCTCAAGGCCGCCACCCTTCATTTTTAGGATATTGCGCACGCCAGACGCCGCGTCGGTATTGGCAAACACGACGCAGTTTGCAGCACCTGGCAGGTGGGCATTGGGGAAAATCCGGTTGCGCAATTCCACGTCGAGCGCGGCATCAAGCTGCATTTCGCCCTCATAATCAAAATCACGCGGTACACTGTCGAGAATTTCCATAGCGCCACGCATCCGGCGACCAGTGTCGCAATCAAGGTTGCCAAATTGGCTATGTGAACACAGCGCAATTTTTGGGGTGACGCCAAACCGACAGACGTGGCGGGCCGCACTGATCACTGTCTCCGCGATCTGTTCAGGGGTCGGTTGCGGGTGAACTTGGGTGTCGGCCACAAACAACGGACCATCTTCCAAGATCATCAACGACATCGCGGCCACAGGGTGAAGATTGGCGGTGCCAAGGATTTGGCGCACGTAATTCAGATGCCATAGGTATTGCCCAAATGTGCCGCAAATCAGACTGTCGGCCTCGCCGCGTTGCACCATAACCGCACCAATCGCGGTGGTGTTTGTGCGCATGATCGCCTTGGCCAGATCGGGGGTCACACCCTTACGGGCCATGATGTCGTGGTAGGTATTCCAATAGTCATAATAGCGCGGATCGTTTTCGGGATTCACGATTTCGAAGTCGACCTGAGGCCGGATTTTCAGGCCTGCACGCTCGCAACGGCGTTCAATCACCTCTGGACGGCCAATCAAGATCGGCTTGTCGGTGGTTTCTTCCATAATCGCTTGGGCAGCACGCAACACACGCTCGTCTTCACCCTCGGCAAAGACGATGTTGCGTTCTGCGGTGCGGGCGGCCTCGAACACGGGGCGCATGATCATCGACGATCTGAAGACAGACGCGTCAAGGTTCGCCTTATATGCCTCCATATCGGCAATAGGGCGGGTGGCGACGCCAGTTGCGATCGCGGCAGCAGCCACCGCGCCAGCGACGACGCCCATCAAACGCGGATCAAACGGCTTGGGGATCAGGTAATCAACGCCAAACGTCAGCTTTTCACCGTGATATGCGGCGGCGGTTTCGGCGCTGGTGGTCATGCGCGCTAGCTCGGCGATGCCTTCGACGCAGGCGATTTTCATCTCGTCGTTGATGTCCGTTGCACCGACATCCAAGGCCCCACGAAAAATGAACGGGAAGCAAAGCACGTTGTTCACCTGGTTCGGGAAGTCAGAACGGCCCGTCGCGATAATCGCTTTTGGGTTCACCGCACGGGCGGCAGCGGGGTCAATCTCAGGGTTCGGGTTGGCCAGCGCAAAAATAATCGGCGTATCCGCCATTTTCGCAACCATATCGGGTTTCAGCACGCCGGGGCCAGACAGGCCAAGAAACAGATCAGCGCCGTCAATCACATCACCCAGCGTGGCAGCAGTAGTGCCTTGGGCATAGTCGGCTTTTTGCGGGGTCATGTCCTTGGTCCGGCCATTGTAAACCTGTCTCTTATACACATCTGACGCTGCCGACGAATAGAGAGGTGTA
>CAJXTP010000241.1 GCA_913061335.1 uncultured Loktanella sp. | reverse complement strand
GATCCCAATCAGCCCCTAGCTTTGACTGGTACGACCGGCAATGAGCCAAGTCGTATAGTCCTGTATCGTACGTGGAACGGTGAAGGGCTTTTGTTTTTGGGATCAGGTCCAAAAGTTGAAATTGACGGGCGCGAAGTAGGAAGGTGCTTGTTGGGCGACGGAAATACGATCGAATTGACCGCCGGCGAACACGTAATCTTTGCTCCGCTCTCTGAGGTGAGTTCACGGCCATTTCGCATAAATGCAGGCCAAACGATCTTTGTCGAATGCAAGTATACGGTTGGCGCCCTGATTCCGAATGTTCAGTTTGAGTTTCACGCCACTCGCTGACGCTGGTGGAAAGGTTTATTGGCGCTTTCAGACACGCGTGTCGCATGTTGGTCGACGTTTTTAACAAGCAAGACTATCCTCATGGGTTCGAAACGTGCATCCCAAAAAAAGCAAAAAAACCCCGCCCGAAGGCGAGGTTGAAGTTAGGGCATGCGCGATCCGTCCATGTGTTATGGACGGCCGACTGCATGCACCGGCGGTATTCGAATTTCGGGTGTTAGTGCTTGGCCATTTCTGAACGGATTTGCTGGCGTAGCAAATCGATTGGGACTTTTTGGCCGTCGCGTTTGAACTGCCAATAGGTCCAGCCGTTACAGCTTGGCGCGCCTTCGAGGTGGGCGCCGACTTGGTGGATCGACCCTTTGATGTCGTCCCCGATCAGGGTGCCATCAGCGCGGACCTTGGCCTTGTGCCGTCCGTTCATTGACCACAGTTCTTCGCCAGGACGCAGCATGCCGCGTTCGACCAGCACGCCAAAGGCGACGCGCGGTTCAGCGCGTTTCGACGTGGACACTTCAAGCGCCTCTTTGTCAAACTTGCGGGTATTTGCGATGCGTTTCTCGGCGACCTTGCGGTAGGCTGCTTCGCGCTCGATGCCGATGAAATCACGGCCCAGCATTTTGGCGACTGCACCGGTGGTGCCTGTGCCAAAGAACGGGTCGAGCACAACGTCACCGGGGTTGGTGGTGCCGACAAGAACGCGGTGCAGCAATGACTGCGGCTTTTGCGTTGGGTGGGCCTTGTCGCCGTCTTCGTTTTTCAGACGCTCATGGCCTGTGCAGATTGGCAAAACCCAGTCAGAGCGCATTTGCACACCTTCGTTGAGCGCCTTGAGGGCTTCGTAGTTGAAGGTGTATTTGCTTGCCTCGCTTTTGCCCGCCCAGATCAATGTCTCGTGGGCGTTGGTCAGCCGTTTTCCGCGAAAGTTTGGCATTGGGTTTGATTTGCGCCAGACGACGTCGTTGAGGATCCAGAAGCCTTGGTTTTGCAGCTCGTAGCCCATGCGGAATACGTTGTGGTAAGATCCGATCACCCAGATCGCGCCGTTTGGTTTTAAAAGGCGGCGCGCTGCGGCGAGCCATTCGCGGGTGAATTTGTCATAGATCGCGAAGCTATCAAATTGGTCCCATGCATCATCGACCGCATCCACTTTGGAATTGTCGGGACGGTGCAAGTCACCTTTGAGCTGCAGGTTATAGGGCGGGTCCGCAAAGATCAGATCAACCGAGCCCGCAGGCAGGCTGTTCATGCGTTCAATGCAATCACCGTCAAGAATCGTGTTTAGCGGAAGCGTCGCCGCCTCTTTGGGCGCAGCTGCGCCCTTGGTTTTGATCGTCATTTATACTGCCTCATTGCCCGGCGATTTGTTCGCTCTATGGTTGGGTCCATTGTGAGTCAGAGACGATTCGCTGTCAAAAGGTAATTGAATCAATCACTTAAGTTTTTACCTTGATACAAGATATTGTGTACCGGTTTGAACGAACGTCTATGGTGAGGGGTCACCCCAAGTTTTAGCAGTGCCTTTTTGTGCACAGGTGTCGGGTATCCGGCGTTTGTGTCCCACCCATAGCCCGGATGCTGTTGCGCCAAATCCACCATCAGCCTGTCGCGCCACACTTTGGCCACAATTGAGGCCGCCGCGATGGACAGCGACCGCGTGTCGCCTTTGACGATTGTCTGGTTTGGTGTGGTCAACCCGCGTGGGATCATGTTGCCGTCGATGAGGATGAAATCAGCGGGTGCTGACAAGCCGTTGATCGCCCGCACCATCGCGATGTGCGAAGCCCGTAGGATGTTGTGGGTGTCGATTTCTGCGACCGTTGCTTCGGCGATGGATACGTCTGCGCAGGCCATCAGTTGATCAAACAGCGCGTCGCGCATTTTGGCGCTAACTTGTTTGCTGTCATTGAGCCCATCGGGGATGTTGTCGGGATCTAATATCACGGCTGCGGCGCAGACCGGTCCGGCCAATGGTCCGCGTCCGACCTCGTCGACGCCCGCAACTGCGTGCGCTCCATTTGCCATTGCGGCCAATTCGAATGCGAAGTCTGGTGTTGTTTTTGTCATGCCCACCAGTGACCAGAGCCACTGGCTGGGATCAAGTGCAAAACCGATGTTACCAGTTCCGGCGGTCGGTCCGAAATCCTGCGTTACGCATGCAGCGCACGGCCCAGCCGGTGCGAAACCCGCGACGGGTCATCACATCACGTTCGCAATTACGCGGGAAGTTGGCGGCGTGTGTATAGTGCCGTGCGATACAGCTGCGCGTAAACATCCGCACCCGTCCTTGATCAGTTTGGAATGCGTTGATGCAGCGTTGCGGTAAAACCTTGCGCGCGTCGCGCGGCGTTCTTGGATGGCGCACAACAGGTGCGACGGGTTCGGCCTGAGCCAACGCTGGACCGTTGTTGTCTTTGATGATCTTGGCGATGGCTGCCGTTGCAAACAAACCAAAGATGATCTGACCAATTTGTTCTTCATTAAACCCTTGGGCGTTGGCGGGTGTGAAGGTCAATGACAGCGCTGTGGCGCCTGCAATAAGTGTCTTAAACATCGGGTTATCCTTTCCAAGGGTTGGTGATGGATTAACGATGGGTGCAGGTGGTCATGTCGTTCAATAACGAGGGATGGTTATGTGATTGCAGGGCGGGTAACATCATCCGATATTGAATAGCAGGACCAAGCTGGGGCATCTGTCGGGTATGAAACATATAACTCTTTCACTTTTGATCCTGACGGTTTGGGCCAGCGCGGCGCAGGCGGCTTGCTATGCTGATTATAAGGCAAAGCGGGACGGCCCGTTGCGTCTGCATTACGGTGTGGCTGCCATTGATGGCGACTGCGCGGTGGATGCTGCGGCTGACGCTTTGGTTGATCGGCTGGCTGCTGACGACTGGCAACTTTTGACTGTGCTGGGTGTTTTTGATGACACTGGCCTAGAGGAACGAAAGGAAAGCGCTGGTGACTACTACCTCCGCTACTGAATCCCGCGAGATCGGCAATAAGATCGTTGTGGCAGGCATTACTGCGATTGTTTTGATTTTGGCGATTACCGCGGTTTTGTTGTTTGTGAACCTGCCCGATGCAAACGCGTTTAACGCGCGTGTCGAACAGGTATTTATCGAGAATGATCTACTGACCGGCAATGCCGAGATTAAGCTGCTGGAAATTCTGGCGCAGTCCGGCACCGCGTTTTCAGACACGCTGTCGTCTTACCGTTTTGTCATATTTGTGCTGCTGACGTTTGCGACTGCATTGCTGGTCGCTGCGATTGCGTTTCTGGTCATGCTGATCGCCCTCACCCGCCGCATGAGCCAGATTGAGCGTAAGGGCATCGAGGTCAATTCATTGTTGATTAGCCGCGATCAAAAATCAGTTTACCTGAATAACTTTGAATTCAAACTGACCGAGGCCGCGATTGAAACACTGTCGGTTCTGGCCGAGGCCCGCATGGACGACGAAGTTATGTCTGGCGCTGAAATCGAAGGTGTCATTTCGGGCCGTCCTTCTAGTGATTGTGACGAGGCCGCAGGTGCCACGCGCATTAAGCGTCTGCGCGACACGCTGGGCAATCAGATGGTCAGTGAATTGCTGGTGAAAAACATTGCCCGAAAGGGGTATATGTTGGCGATCGATAAGGACGTTATCCGCATGGTTTAGCTATGCCAGCTTTTCCGTCACAGCAGCGCGCGCAGCATGGGCCAGTAGCGGGATTGCCGCGCGCATCATATCCATGCTGGCCGGATTGGACGCGGTCCCATCCATCGCCCGTTTGATCACCCCCTGCAAAATCGCGATCAGTCGGAAGTACGCGAAGGTCATATAGAACCCCCACGCATCGGGCGCATCGACGCCCCGTTTGGTGCAGTACTCCCCGACATAATCCTGCTCTGACGGGATGCCCAGCGCGGTGCGATCAATGCCTGCCAGCCCTTTGACCAGCCCATGTTGTGGCAGCCGCAGGCACATGCATTGATACGCGATGTCCGCCATTGGATTGCCGAGCGTCGACAGCTCCCAATCGAGCAAGCCGATGACGCGGCTGTTGTCGGGGGAGAACATCATATTATCCATGCGGAAATCGCCATGCACGATGCGGACCTGTCCGTCGTCCGTTGGGATGTTGTCGCCCAACCAGTCGATGACCCAATCAACATCGCCGATCTTATCTGTCTCGGCGGCGCGGTATTGTTTTGTCCAACGCGCGACCTGCCGGTCAAAATAATTGCCTGTGGGGCCGTAGTCGGAGAGCCCGATATTAGTGGGGTCAACGCTATGTAATGCGGCCAAGGTTTCGGCCATTGCGGTATACATATTTGTGCGCATTTTAGAGTCTAATAA
>CAJXTP010000240.1 GCA_913061335.1 uncultured Loktanella sp. | reverse complement strand
ATTTATGACCGATCACACGATTTTCCGGAAATTGTGACCGGAATTTGCAAAAAAGTCCTTGAAGGTTGGACAATAAAACCAAACTTTAAGGTTAAGAGGCCACGGTTGGTTGTGGGTGCATCGCGCAACTGCCAACCCCGATCTATAGAGGAGCACGAACGTGCCATCTTTTTCGACAACACTCGAACAATCCATTCACGGGGCCTTGGCCCTTGCAAACGCACGCAAGCACGAATTGGCCACGCTTGAACATCTTTTGCTATCCCTTATTGATGAACCGGAAGCCGCCCGTGTCATGCAGGCCTGTTCGGTAAACTTGGACAAGCTGCGCAAGGACCTTGAAGGGTTCATCGAAGACGACCTGTCGACGCTGATCACAGACGTCGAGGGATCAGAAGCTGTGCCAACGGCAGCGTTCCAGCGCGTGATCCAGCGTGCCGCAATCCATGTGCAGTCTTCAGGTCGTACCGAAGTGACCGGTGCGAATGTTCTCGTTGCAATCTTTGCAGAGCGTGAAAGCAACGCCGCTTATTTTCTGCAAGAACAAGATATGACCCGCTATGACGCGGTGAACTTTATTGCCCACGGCGTCGCAAAAGACCCTGCATTTGGCGAAAGTCGCCCCGTCACTGGATCGCCAGAAGACGACGAAGACTTCACCGATACAGACGGTGACGTCAAAGAGAGCGCATTGGCGAAATACTGTGTGGACCTGAACGTTAAAGCCAAAGAGGGCGACGTTGATCCATTGATTGGCCGCGCTCACGAGGTGGAACGCTGCATTCAGGTGCTCTGCCGCCGTCGCAAAAACAACCCGCTTTTGGTCGGTGATCCTGGCGTTGGAAAAACAGCCATCGCCGAAGGGCTTGCCTATAAAATCGTGAATGGCGACACGCCTGAAGTGCTGGCCAATACCACAATCTATAGCCTTGATATGGGCTCCCTGCTTGCGGGCACTCGCTATCGCGGCGATTTTGAGGAACGCCTAAAAGCAGTAATGACCGAGATGGAAGACCACGAAGACGCCGTGCTGTTCATTGACGAAATTCACACCGTGATTGGCGCTGGTGCCACATCAGGCGGGGCAATGGATGCGTCCAACCTGCTGAAACCTGCGTTGCAGGGCGGCAAGCTACGTTGCATGGGATCAACAACATACAAAGAGTTCCGTCAGCATTTTGAAAAGGATCGTGCCTTGGCGCGTCGTTTCCAGAAGATCGACGTCAACGAGCCGTCTGTCGAAGATACGGTTAAAATCTTGCGTGGATTAAAGCCGTATTTCGAAGAACACCATGGCATCAAATACACAGCCGATGCCATTCGCACCGCTGTGGAACTATCCGCACGCTATATCAACGATCGAAAATTGCCCGATAAGGCGATTGATGTAATCGATGAAGCGGGTGCGGCACAACATTTGGTCCCAGAATCCAAGCGTCGCAAAACGATTGGCGTCAAAGAAATTGAAGGCGTTGTCGCAAAAATCGCGCGTATCCCTGCGAAAAACGTCACAAAGGACGATGCAGAGGTTCTCAAAGACCTTGAAAAGTCGCTCAAGCGTGTTGTGTTTGGACAAGATCCTGCGCTCGAGGCATTGGCTTCCGCGATCAAACTGGCCCGCGCTGGCCTGCGTGAACCAGAAAAGCCAATTGGCAATTACTTGTTCACTGGACCAACAGGCGTGGGTAAAACCGAGGTTGCCAAACAGCTGGCAGATACGCTGGGGGTGGAACTGCTGCGTTTTGACATGTCAGAGTACATGGAAAAGCATGCGATTTCCCGCTTGATCGGCGCGCCTCCCGGCTATGTTGGTTTTGACCAAGGTGGTATGTTGACTGACGGTGTCGATCAGAATCCGCATTGCGTGTTGCTGCTTGATGAAATGGAAAAGGCCCATCCGGACGTTTACAACATACTGTTGCAGGTCATGGACCACGGTAAATTGACTGACCACAACGGTCGGACAACCGATTTCCGCAATGTGATCTTGATCATGACGTCGAATGCTGGCGCCTCAGAGATGTCCAAGAACGCGCTTGGCTTTGGTCGCGAGTCGCGTGAAGGCGAAGACACCGCTGCGATTGAGCGGACGTTTACGCCGGAATTCCGCAACCGTTTGGATGCCGTCATCAGCTTTGGCGCGTTGCCAAAGCCTGTGATCATGCAAGTCGTTGAGAAATTCGTACTGCAACTTGAGGCGCAATTGCTTGACCGCAACGTGCATATTGAGCTGACACCAAAGGCCGCAGAATGGCTTGGTGACAAGGGCTATGACGCGAAAATGGGTGCGCGTCCGTTGGGCCGCGTCATTCAGGAATACATCAAAAAGCCGCTCGCAGAAGAGCTGCTATTTGGCGCATTGGTCAAAGGTGGCCTTGTAAAGGTCGGCGTTAAAAATGGTGTGCTTGATATCAAGTATGAAGCCCCTGAACAGGCCCGCATCACGGGTGACAAACCACCGCTTTTGACGGCAGAGTAATGCGTGCATCGCTTGTGATAATATCCCTCACCGCAACACCCGCGGCGGGGGATATTTCTTTGGCGTTCCCGCTTGACTGCACGTTGGGCGATACCTGTTATATTCAGCAGTATATGGATCACGATTCGTCATCAGGTAGCTATGATTTTGCCTGTGGGTCACTGACCTATGACACGCATTCTGGTACTGATATTGCATTGCCGTCCCTTGCAGACCAAGCAGCGGGTGTGAATGTTTTGGCCGCAGCCGAAGGCACTGTCGTCGGCGTGCGCAACAACATGCTGGATATCATGCAAATCGGCCCCGATGCACCAGACATCAGCAACCGCGAATGCGGCAACGGCCTCGTTATCCGGCACGTAGATGGCTTTGAGACCCAGTATTGTCACATGGCAAAAGGGTCGATCAGCGTAAGTGCAGGCCAAGTTGTTGCGACTGGTACTGTTCTGGGCCGTGTGGGGCTTTCTGGCCAAACGCAATTCCCCCACCTTCATTTGAGTGTCCGTCAAAATGGTCAGGACATCGATCCGTTCAATGCGGACGGCGTGCAAACTTGTCCCGACCCAACCCGCCCGTCGCTTTGGAACACTGATGAGGTCGCAACGCCCGCTGGGGGTATAGTGACTATCGGTATGACCGATGCGGTCCCGAAGTTCGACGACATCAAAGCAGGTTTGGCCGATACAGGCGTGACTGCTGACGGGCCCGCCATGGTCGGTTGGGGGTATCTATTTGGTGTGCGCGTCGGCGACGCGGTCACCACACGCATTACGCGACCAGACGGTTCGATTTTTGATCGATCCGAGGTGCTAGAGCGTACTCAGGCTCGCATTATGCGTGCATTCGGCAAACGCACTCCGCCGGGTGGCTGGGCGCAAGGGACGTACCGCTTAGACGTCATTCACCAGCGCGATGACGCGATTCTTGATCAAGCAACTGCCGCATACGTGGTCGATTAACGCTCAGTTAATTTGAGCTCAATACGGCGGTTTTGGGCTCTCGCATCCGGCGTGTCGGCAGGGTTAAGCGGCTGGTATTGACCAAACCCGTTTGCTGCCAGCCGATCAGGCGCAATTCCTAGGAAATTCACCATATACAGAACCACCGACAAGGCGCGCGCTTGGGATAGCTCCCAATTGTTCGCATATTGCCCAACACCGGACAGCGGCACGTCATCGGTATGGCCATCAACCCGAATAACCCAGTCAATTCCTGCGGGAATATCATCTTCAATGCCCCGTAAAATGTCTGCGATATTCGCCATTTCGCCGCGCCCAATGTCAGACAGAGTCGCACGACCAGGTTCAAACAGAACCTCGGACGAGAACACAAATCGATCCCCCTCGATGCGCACGCGGTCTTGGCCCTCTAGAACATCGCGCAGCTGTCCGAAAAAGTCGGATTTAAACCGTTCAAGGTTTTGCGCTTCGGCGGTGAGCCTTGCAGCTTCTTGTTCCAAACGCTGCCGTTCGGCAGTTTCAAGCGCAAGCCGGCGCCGTTCTTCTGCTGCGACCCGCGCAAGTGCGGTGTTCAACTGAGTGCCCAAGGATTGGATTTGGACTTGGGTGTCTGTGTCCGCTTCATCAGCAAGGTTAAGAAGGGTTTGCAATGTTCCAACCTGCCGGCGCAATTCGGCAACTTGCGCGTTCAATGCCGCGACCTGCCGCTGGCCTTCCGCTGAAAGCGCTTTTTCCGTCGACAGCGCAGTGTTTGCGATGGCCAGTAACGCCGACTGTTGTTCTTGCACGGTCATTTGGACTTGTGATGCGACCTGCGTTGCCGCCATTGCCGCAAGCGCCTCGGCCAGACGTGCCTGAAGCGACGCACGATCAATTGCCGTTTCAGACGCCCCTTCTGCTAAGGATGACACCCGTGCCTGCAGGGTTTCATTGGCCAACAAGGCGGCAGCAAGCCGGTCTTCAAGCGACAAACGCGCTGCGTCATCCGCCACGCCGCTTTGCACGATCGCGGTCATTTCAACTACGAGCGCCTGTTTGGCAAGCAAAGCTGCAGCCAGCTGTTCTTGGATTTCAGATTCGGTCTGTCGCCCCGTTTGGAGAGCGTCATTGAGGGCTGTCCGCGCGGCATCCAGCGCGGTCTCGCTTTGATTCCCGTCTGCTAAAGCCGCAGCAAGCCGCAGAGTGAGGTCTTGTGAGCTCGCCGCCGATGTATCCAATTGCGCACGTGCTTCGGCCAATTCCGCGGCCGTT
>CAJXTP010000239.1 GCA_913061335.1 uncultured Loktanella sp. | reverse complement strand
TTCGTCGGCAGCGTCAGATGTGTATAAGAGACAGGTCAACGACGTGCTTCCCAAAGAGCGTGACATCGCGATGGTGTTCCAAAGCTACGCGCTTTATCCGCATAAGACTGTCGGGGACAACATCGGCTTTCCGCTGAAGATGTCGAAGCTTCCATCTGCTGAAATCAAAGAAAAGGTCGAAAGGGCCGCCGCGGTTCTTGATCTGACGCCATACCTAAAACGCTACCCAAAGGAGCTTTCGGGCGGGCAGCGTCAGCGCGTCGCCATGGGCCGCGCCATAGTGCGCGACCCGCAAGTGTTTCTTTTCGATGAGCCCC
Source organism: uncultured Loktanella sp. (assembly GCA_913061335.1). GTDB lineage: Bacteria > Pseudomonadota > Alphaproteobacteria > Rhodobacterales > Rhodobacteraceae > Yoonia. The sequence continues at coordinate 4,374 of CAJXTP010000239.1, read as the reverse complement.
TTTCGAACCTTGATGCTAAACTGCGCGTCACGATGCGAATTGAGATCAAGGAATTGCACCAGCGTCTTGGCACCACAATTGTCTATGTGACGCACGACCAAATTGAAGCCATGACAATGGCTGACAAGATCGTCGTGATGCGCGATGGGCGGGTGGAACAGATCGGCTCGCCGCTGGACCTTTACGACCACCCCGACAACACCTTTGTTGCGGCCTTTATCGGCTCGCCATCCATGAACTTGGTGCATGGTAAGATTGGCATGAAAGACAGCGTTAAGTGCTTTGTGTCTGATAGCGGTCTTGTGCTGCCAGTCCCTGAAACAGCCCCACCTGATGGCAGTGAGGTCATCTACGGCATTCGCCCCGAACACATCCAGATTGGGGAAGGTGGCGTGCCCATGAACGTCGTGGTGGTTGAACCCACGGGGTCTGAAACGCAGGTCTTTGCGAAGTCCGGCGGTGACCTGATTGATGCGCTGGTGAAAGAGCGAATTCAGGCAAAACCGGGGTCAGAACTTGGTTTTATTATTGATCCGTCATACGTTCACCTGTTTGACCACAAGACGGAAATCCGGCTTTGATCAGGACGCGAAGCGCTGCATAAAGGACCAAACCTGATGACGTCAGCGCCAGCCGCTCTCATATTTGATCTAGACGGCTGTCTTGTGGACAGCGAACCGCTCAGCATCGGTGCGATTGTTGAAGTCGTGCATGAGATGGGGTTTTCGGATGTGACCTTCGAAGATATCCGTGCACGGTTTCTGGGCGTATCCATTCAGGTCATTTGCGCAGAGCTGACGCTGGGCACCGAACAAGCGGAATTCGTTGACCGTGTAGAGGCGCGTTTATTTGCCTCCTACAAAAAGCATCTTCGTCAGGTCGAAGGTGTCGTGGAGATGCTTACTACCCTAAAGCAAAACAATATCCCTATGGCAGTGGCGACAGGTGGGTCAATGCGGCGAATGAGTGAAACCTTGAAAATCAGCGGTCTGGACACTTGGTTCGAAAGATCGGCATTTAGTGCCGATCAAGTCGACCACGGCAAACCCGCGCCGGACCTGTTTTTGTTTGCTGCTGCGAAACTTGGAGTTCCGGCGGACAGGTGCGTCGTGTTGGAGGACTCGCCGCATGGCGTTCAAGGTGCCGTAGCTGCCGGCATGCGCGTGGTTGGATTTGTAGGCGGGTCGCATCTGGACGGGATCCGCAACGTTCAAACGGACCTTTTGACGTCAAAGGGCGCTGATGCTGTCTCAGTAACATTGTCAGACGCGCTGGCGGCATTCTTACCCAACGATATGCTCTTATGACGATGAAACTGAATGACGCAAATCTTGCGACCTTACCTGACGCAATCAAACGCCCCACGTATGATCGCTCCGCTCTGAAGCCCGGTATTGTCCATATCGGTGTCGGCAATTTTCACCGGGCCCATCAGGCTTGGTATCTGCATCGCTTGTTGTGCCTGGGTTTGGCGCACGATTGGGCGATCATTGGAGCTGGCGTGCGGCCTTATGATAAGGCCATGCGCGCAAAACTTGCGGATCAGGACTATTTGACGACGCTGATTGCGTTGGACCCAGAGGGCAGCGAAGTCGACGTCATAGGTTCAATGATCGATTATGTGCCGGTTGAAGACGGGCAGGGTCTGCTCGTGCATCAAATGGCTGATCCCGCCATTCGTATCGTCTCGCTGACGGTGACGGAGGGCGGGTACTATATCGATCCAGTAACGGGGCAATGTGACCTGAGCCACCCGGACTTGCAGCACGACGCTACACATCCCGATCATCCAAAGACAGCGTTTGGGGCCATCGTGAGGGCGCTCAAGTTGCGCTGGGACGCCCATCAGAAGCCATTTACATGCCTAAGTTGCGATAATTTACAGGGCAACGGGGCGATCTTACGCCAAACAATTGTCGGACTTGCGCGGCAGTCGGATGCGGCACTGGCGGATTGGATCGCAGAAAATGGTGCATTTCCCAACTCCATGGTCGATTGCATCGTGCCTGCGACGGGGCCAAAGGAAATGGACCTCGCCCTGTGCCTTGGGATCGCTGATACGGCCCCCGTCACACATGAAAATTTCCGCCAATGGGTGATCGAAGACAGCTTTTGCGCAGAGCGGCCAGACTGGGACAAGGTCGGTGCGACCTTTGTGACGGACGTGCACGACTATGAGATGCAAAAAATACGCCTCTTGAATGCGGGGCACCAAGTGATCGCCAACAGCGCTGAAATCCTTGGTATCGCAACGGTGTCAGCGGCGATGCAACACGACGATATCCGCGCGCTGTTTCGCAAGATTACCCTGCAGGAAATTGCGCCGCACGTCCCGCATGTGCTCGAAACGTCGCCAAATCAATACATTGATCTGGTTGAGCGGCGGTTTTCAAATCCGGCTATTGTCGACACCATAAGGCGTGTTGCCTTCGATGGGTCCTCTCGGCACCCTGGATTTATTTTGCCAACCGTGCGGGACGCGCTTGCGAAGGGGGCGTCTGTTGAAGGCCTCGCTTTGGTGCAGGCGGCATGGGCGCGCATGTGTGTAAGTGTTCGCGAAGACGGCAGTCAGATCACGCCAAATGATCCGTTCTGGGACGCGCTAGTTGCGCAGGCACAAGCGGCGCGGGATGTGCCGCAGCGCTGGCTCTTGCAGGACCACCTCTACGGCGATCTTGCTGATGATCCCGTGTTTCCCAAAGCCTTTGGCAAATGGCTAAAGATGATCTACCGAGATGGAATCGTGGCTGCGATCCAACTCTATGTGAAAGGCGATTGAATGTCGTTTCTTGGAATAGACCTAGGCACATCCGGTCTGCGGGCCTTGCTGGTTGACGCTGACGGTCGGCCCATCGGCGCAAGTGAGAGGCACTATAGCGTGTCGCACCCTAATCCGGGTTGGTCTGAACAAGACCCGGCCGATTGGATAAACGCTCTTGAAGAAGCAGTTGCGGAACTGCGCACAACCTATCCGGAATTTTCCGGCCTTAACGGGATCGGCGTTGCCGGACACATGCACGGTGCCACGCTGCTGGATGCGGCAGGTGACGTGTTGCGCCCGTGCATTTTATGGAACGATGCGCGGTCATATGTGCAGGCCTCTCGACTGGACGCCATGGACCAAGTCCGTGCCCTGTCTGGCAACATCGTCTTTCCCGGCTTTACCGCACCAAAACTGGAATGGGTGCGTGAGAATGAGCCTGAAATTTTCAGCAAGGTCCACAAGGTCCTGCTGCCCGCGGCCTATCTGAATTACTACCTCACCGGTGACTTTGTCGCTGACATGTCCGACAGCGCGGGCACATCGTGGCTTAATGTTGGTAAGCGGGACTGGTCAGATCACCTGCTGGATGTCGGCCATATGCGCAGAGATCAGATGCCGCGGCTGGTTGAAGGGGCGGAAGCAGCGGCTGACCTGCGACCTGCGCTTCGCTCTGGCTGGGGGCTTTCGGGTAAGGTCATTGTGGCTGGTGGCGCTGGTGACAATGCGGCAGCAGCTTGCGGGATGGGTGCATTAGATGGGGGTCAAGGCTTCGTTTCGGTTGGAACGTCAGGCGTTATCCTTGCGGCCCGTGACGGATATCGCCCCGCACCAGAGACCGCTGTTCACACCTTCTGTCACGCAGTGCCGGGTCGATGGTATCAGATGGGTGTGATGCTTTCTGCGACGGACAGCCTGAACTGGCTCGCACGGATCGTCGGGAAAAGCCCGTCCGAATTGACAGCTGCCATGGGGGACACGCTTCAGGGTCCTGGCAGCGTGCGGTTCCTTCCATACCTGTCTGGCGAACGGACCCCGCACAACGATTCCGAAATCCAAGGCAGCATCACCGGCGTCTTCACCGACACCTCGGTCGAGGACTTGACTCGCGGCGTGCTTGAGGGTGTGGCCTTTGCGCTACGCGATTGCTTTGATGCGCTCACGGCGCAGGACGCAAAGATGGACCAGCTGATCGCTATCGGGGGTGGGACAAAGTCGCGCTATTGGTTGCGCCTGATTTCCACAGTGCTGAACGTCCCCCTCCAGCTGCCCAAAAGCGGCGAGTTTGGTGCGGCACTTGGTGCTGCAAGACTGGGCATGTCAGCATCTACCCGCGCTCCGATGGATAGCATCATCACACCACCAAGCATCTGCGAAACGATCGATCCGGACCCAACACTGCTAGAGACCTTTGGCGAAGCGCATCGTGCTTTCGCAGCGGCCTATCCCGCGATAAAGAGGATTCAGTGAGAGGTTTTAGGTCAGCAAATCGGTTTGAAAATGGCCACGGTCCGTCCTGCCCTGTAAAAACAAAGGCGTAATATCAGTGTCGAAATTGGCCCATCACGCGCGTAGATGCCCCTGTCTCTTATACACATCTCCGAGCCCACGAG
>CAJXTP010000238.1 GCA_913061335.1 uncultured Loktanella sp. | reverse complement strand
AACGAGAAAGGATCAAACGAAAGACACTCGAAGCGCGACGCTTGCATCACAGACAGCACGCCGCATAATGAAACCAACCAGATGAGCCGGACACTCTCTTAGTTTACGCAGTTCTTGGTGCCAAAAACCCTGACGACGGACAGTGATCAAGTCGCCGCGCGGCGCATTGTCGCAAATGGTCGATGCGCATGCGAAAACTGGTGGCCACATGGTTGCTACAATGGACGTGCCGCGCAAGTCCACCAGCTGTTATGGCGTGCTGGATGTGTCTCACGAGATAGGTCGCATTGCACATGCGTGCGGTATGGTCGAAAAACCGCGCCCTGATGTGGCCCCGTCCACGTTAGCAGTTGTCGGACGCTACATTCTAGATGGCTCAATCTTCAATCGCCTTGACGCGTTGCGACCCGGTGCAGGTGGCGAATTGCAACTAACGGACGCAATCAATGCAGATGTGGACACTGTCGGCGTGACTGGTTTTCGGTTTGCCGGCGAACGCTTTGATTGCGGATCTGTTCAAGGTTTTGTGCAGGCCACAGTAGCATTCGCATTGGAGCGGGCTGATTTTGACGGAGAATTCACCGATTTCATGGTGCGTCGTTTGCAGCAAAATACGATCGCTGCCTAAACACTATCCGAACGGATAGGGTGCTATCCTGATGTCCGCATGTATCAGAGTTTCAATTCAGCCATAAGAAACGCAACTTTGAATAGGAGACCACAAATGATCGATATATTTTCGCGCAAGGTTTTTGTAGTAATTGGCTTTGCTATCATGGCAATGTCCGCCACAGCGCAGGATGTTTCAGTACCAAACGGTCCGGTTATTCTAACAATAAGTGGTGCAGTGAATGCTGCGAATGTGGATGGCGTCCTACAACTTGACTATGAATCCTTGTCCGCGTTCGATGCGACAATGATTGAAACCAGCACAATCTGGACCGAAGGCACCCATGTGTTTGAGGGCGTGTCCTTACACACTCTTGCGGAATACCTTAGTGTGACTGATGGAATGATATTGGCTACTGCAATCAACGATTATATGGTCGAGATACCTGTTTCAGATGCCGTAGAAGGTGGCCCGATTGTCGCATATTTGATGGACGGGGAAAAAATGTCCGTCCGTGAAAAAGGCCCCCTCTGGGTCATTTATCCATATGATAGTAATTCCGATTATCGTTCTGAAGTGACATACACACGTAGCATTTGGCAACTCGACAGACTCGAAATTGAACAATAGCCTATGAGGCGAACCGGAGGGAATTAATCATTGAATAATGAACGTCTCCGAAATCACCAGTCCCGCCGTGCATTCGTTTTGCTGGCGGGTTTTTTCGCGCTTGGTGCCATCATATTGTTGGGAGTGAACGTTGCGCACGAAATTCGCCTTCTTCAGTCATCCCAATCTGATAATGTGCAATGGTCGCTTTCGCAATCAGAAGTAGAGTTCCTTGAATATAGAGATCAGATAACCTCGGAGTCCACTGACATCGTAAAATTGCGGCGCCGCTTTGATGTTTTTTATAGCCGCATCTCTACAATTCAATCAGCGACAGTTTTTGAAAACCAGCGCGCAGACGAGGTGTTTAGCAAACATTTAGGCGCTGTGCGTTCGTTTTTGGATAGGTCCGCAGACATAGTCGACTTACCTGCCTCCGAACTGCGCCAAATGATGCCAAGGCTCGCTGAGATGGCGGCGATCGTACGCAAGGATGTTCGCAACCTCTCTAACTCGGGGCTTCGCTCTTTTGCAAAAGCCGCAGATCTTCAACGTGTCGCTGTATCACAGACTTTACTTCAACTTACGGCGGCATTGGCATTGCTGATTGGTGCATTGGCATTTGGAATCGTGTATTTGAATTGGGTCAATGCGCGTGGGCGAAGTCGTCAAGTTGAGCTGAGTAGCACGATACAACGAATGGATACGATTACCTCAACGTCGCTTGATGGGGTTATTGTAAGCGATACAACTGGGCGAATTTTGGAATTCAATGCCGCCGCTGAATTGATCTTTGGCCATTTTTCGGGGGACGTGATCGGGCGTGATTTGGGGTCTGTTATTATTCCTGATCATTTGCGAAAATTGCATGATGCGGGCATGGATCGGATGCGCCAAAGGGGCACCAAACGAGTCGTTGGGAAGGGTCGGGTAGCGCTGGAAGCCAAGCACGCCGATGGACACGTGTTCCCAGTCGAATTGGCAATTCAAAGCGCGGAGACTGACGATGGCGAGATATTCATAGCGTTTCTGCGTGATATCTCAACGCAGGTCGCAGCGGAGGCTGACCTGGTCGATGCGCGAGATAAAGCGCTTGCAAGTGAGAAAATGAAGACTGAGTTTTTGGCGACTATGAGCCACGAAATTCGTACACCTTTGAACGGGTTGTTGGGAAATATGACGTTATTGCGAGATACTAATCTTGGCGCTCAGCAAGAACGATATTTGAAAAACATGGAGACCTCTGGTCGCTTACTGATGAGCCATGTTTCTGATGTACTTGATATCACACGCTATGATGCTGGAAAATTGACCGTGCACGCGGTTCCCACGCATATTTCAAATCTGCTGCAGGATATTGTTGATAACCAGAGCGGTGCGGCTGCGGCCAACGAGACCGCGTTAGAGTGGGGTTGGATTGGCGCGCCGTACCATTGGATTCTATCGGATCCAGACCGTTTGCAGCATATCTTAATTAACCTTATCGGAAACGCGGTCAAATTCACGGTCAATGGCAAAGTCATCGTCACCTTTGAAGCTGTGAGCGAAGGCACTGCTGGGCTGAGCTTGCGTGTTGAGGTCTGTGATACTGGACCAGGTATCGACGCTGCGATCAGCCCCCACATTTTCGATGATTTTGTTACGGGCAATACCGCTTATGACCGCAAGGTTGGCGGGACTGGCCTTGGCTTGAGTATTGCCAATCGTTTTGTGATTGCGCTGGGTGGTGAAATCGGAGTTGAGAGTGTTATCGGCGAAGGCAGCAAATTCTGGGTCACCTTACCTTTGGTGCCTGCGGAAGACCCGAAAGTCACAAAGCCGAACCAACCCGTTGAGGGTTGGTCAAAGTTGCTGAGCGTCCTTGTCGTTGAAGATAATGAAATCAACCAAATCGTTGTACGAGATATGCTGGAGTCTGACGGTCATATGGTCATGGTTGCTGTGAATGGGCGTGAAGGTGTAAATGCGGCGAGCCTTAAGCCCTACGATATTATATTTATGGATATTAGCATGCCAGTCATGGACGGGCGAACTGCGACACGAAAAATTCGCGAAGGGTCAGGGCCAAATAGCACGACGCCAATCTTTGCGTTGACAGCAAATGCGATGGCAAGCGAGCAAAAGCTGTTCTTAAAAGATGGGATGAACGCGGTTTTAAGCAAACCTCTTTCACGCGGTATCTTGCGCGACGTTTTAAGCGGCATAGCTTCGACATCACCGATTGATACAGCCCAAATACTGGATCTCGCGCATTGCGAGGAAACACGTGACGCAGTGGGCTTGGAGCCGTTTGGGACGCTCATTTCACGATTTTCGACTGAGGTCACTGCGTTTATTTCTTGGCTTCAATCCTCTGATGCCAACGACCCAGAACAGATAGCGTCACGCGCGCACAACCTCGCGGGAAGTGCGGCAATCTTGGGTGCGGTGGCGCTACGCGACGCATTGAACGTGATCGAGGGCAACGCAAAGTCCGGCGATGTTGAACGCGTTTTGGCACAGCGTAAAAGCATTGATGAAGTTTGGGCGCGGACCAAGTCCGCTATTGAGAATCTGCTCTAGCGCAGAAGCGTAACCGCGCCGATCACACTGAGCGCGCGACCGATTTCAGTGATGTTAGTCACGGTACTATCATAACAAGCAAGCGCATCGCCGGGCAGTAGATACGGATCATAATCGTCGCGATCTGCGCGCCGTAAAAGGTCTTCGATATCTCGCTCAATGACCACGGATACGCCGGTCACAGGGTTACGTGAAAACAAGACGGATGATCTGTCCGCACTCGTTGTGCGCGACCCACCAACGCAGTTTGTATCAATCACAGCTTGCAAATATCGGGTTCCGTAAGGGATTTCGCGTACGTCGCGTCCAACGGCAGAAGACGCGTTATTGGTTGCAGGCTGCGTTAGGTTCGATAGAAATAATGACACGCCAGGTGGGCTAATTGGGCTAGGGCGCATCAGATCTTCTTGGAAGCACTGACGACTTGGGACCCTGATTTCATCGCCAGTCAAAAGCATGACGTCGACTGCATTTTTGCCCTCAAATACACCGCGCATATCAAGACGGTACAGTGTGCCATTGCGACGAACTTCGACGGCTGAGATATCGGCGTCTGGACGCACACCACCGGCTGCGCGAAGTGCAACTGAGAGATTACGCCCTTCGGTCGAGGCACCGAGGGCGCCTTGCCTGAGCGCGTCAATGTTGTCGCCTTGTACACCACCAATTTCAACAGCATGCGGTTCAAACACAGCACCTGAAACACCGACGCTCACGGAGGCGAAATCACTAATGCGAACAGAGAGGCGCGGTGCGTCTTCATAGAAATCCTCGGACAAAAGCTGCGACAGAATATCAGTTTCGATTTGATTTGTACTGCGGCCTTGCGCGCGTATCGGTGTTAAGAACGGAAGCTTGAGCGTGCCGTCGCGCGACACTGTCTGACGTCAGCGCCTATGGGTCCAAATAGGGTAATTTGATAAGAGAGTGTTG
>CAJXTP010000237.1 GCA_913061335.1 uncultured Loktanella sp. | reverse complement strand
AGCCCAATGTGTAGATTTGCTATGTCGCAGTGAAGGTCCGGTTTCGGGAACGCCGATGAATTGGCCGCATAAAGCCGATCCAATTGCGCGACTAGAGAAATTGTCGGAAAATGGAAATTCCGTACTATTGGCGCCACACCGTCCAAAGGAATTTCAGCTAAGATCACTGCTTTTATCACCGTCATGTACGAACGGATGTACGCGAGTATTCAAGAGGCACTCTTCCCATCAGTATAGCCCGTGTAATCGCATAATTCGATACCGTACTCGCAAAGCTCAGATGAATTTTCTGAATAACTTCGTCTGATCGAACATGTCTTCAAGGGTTTCCATCCGCTCTTTGGTTTCGTCCCAGTTCAAACTTTGAACCGAAGAAATCATCGTTTCAATCAAGAGCATTGTCGTAGCAGCAGAGTCCCATGCTGAGGGGGCAATGATGCGACAACTCAGGGTGATATCGGCCAACTGATGTACCGGTGAGCGCCATTGGTCTGTGAACAGTATAATCTTGGCACCTCTAGCGCGCGCCATTTCAGCCAGTTTCAGTGTGTTGTTTTCATATCTACGGACATCAAAAATAACAAAGACGTCCCCTTCTTTGGCGTTCAAAAGATAGTGGGGCCATGTGTTTGAAGTGGACTGTACATGGGTCACGTCCGCGCGGATGACCTGCATGTGCATGAAGAAATATTCGGCCAAAGTATGCGTGATGCGTCCACCGACAATATACAGATGACGCGTTTGGGTTGCGACAAGGTCGCAGGCTTCGTCAAAGGCTTTTGGATCAATCTGGCCAAGGGTTAGACGAATGTTATCAATGACTGCATCGGTAAATCGGTTCAGCAGGTGTTCTGATGGTGCCGCTTCTGCCCATGTGTCATGTTTGGCGATCGGGCTTTTAACCTTGGCGCGCAGTTCTTCGCGCAGTTCTGCCTGGAAATCAGAATACCCTTTGTACCCTAATTTTTGCACCATTCGGGCAACCGTGGGGGCAGAGACATTTGCCCCCTTTGCCAACGCCGCTAACGGACCAAGACCGGAAGCAGGATAGTTTTCGAGAATCGAAAGCGCCAGTTGCCGTTCTGCACGCGTCAAGTTGTCTAACTCTTGTTGGATTCGATCCGATATTGTCTGCGACGCTTGGCTCATCTAACTCTCCATTTTGTTGTTTTTATAACAGGAAGTTTGCCTCTGTAATATTTTATAACAAAAACATTGACAATTATGGTGTAGCAGAAGCACCATGAGATCAAGGATTTTGCATGACACAGGTACCAACCACATCAACCGAAGGCTATGTATCGGTTCTCAATCCAACGGGAAAATCTCCCGTTGTTGTTGTGTGCGAACATGCGAGCAATTTCATTCCGAGCGCGTTTAACGATCTTGGATTGGCTGTCGATGATCTGGACAGTCATGTGGCATGGGATCCAGGCGCTTTTGCTGTTGCTAAGGGTTTGTCGGAGCGTTTGGACGCAAAGCTTATCGCGTCCAACGTGTCCCGTCTTGTTTATGACTGCAACCGCCCCCCATCAGCACCTGATGCAATGCCCCACCAAAGCGAGGCGATCAAAGTCCCCGGGAATATAGGTCTGACTGCGGCGCAACGTCAGGACCGCATTGATGAATTTTATGAGCCGTTTCGGGCGACCCTTGCTGAGGCGATTGCCGCAACATCCTCGCCGGTTATCTTGACGGTACACAGCTTTACGCCAACCTATTACGGCCAGAAAAGAGCCGTCGAAATTGGCGTTTTACACGACACTGACGCGCGGCTTGCTGATGTTATACTGGAGACGTCATCCCAATTCACCAAGACTTTGGTTTTACGGAATGACCCCTACGGGCCCGAACACGGCGTTACGCATACGTTGAAGGAACACGCCCTTGCGAACGGACATTTGAATGTGATGCTAGAAGTACGCAACGACCTTATTCAAGACCCGCAACAGCAAGACAAGATGGCCAGTTGCATTGCCAATTGGCTGGCGGATGCACTTGTCCGCCTAAAGGTCGAAGGGGCAGTAACATGTCTGGCGTGATGCACGGATTTATACGCTGGGTCGATATCGTGAATTACCGCATCGGGCGTGTCGCAATGTATGGTATTTTCGTTCTGATGGGCATTTTGCTGTGGTCGTCGATTAGCAAGACTTTCTTCCTACCGTCGCTGTGGACTCTCGAAATGGCGCAGTTTGTGATGGTTGCCTATTACATTCTGGGTGGTCCCTATTCGATCCAACTTGGGTCCAACGTACGGATGGATTTGCTGTACGGCGAATGGAGCCTGCGTAAGAAGGCGTGGTTTGATTTGTTCACTGTGCTGTTCCTGATCTTTTATCTTTGCGTCTTGCTTTACGGTGCTGTCAGCTCAACCGCCTATTCGCTGGGGTATTGGGGAACCGAACCGTTCTCATATTTTGGCGGTCTCATCACCGGAGCCGAAGAGGTCGGGCGATTGGAGAGATCATCCACCGCTTGGCGTCCGTACATGTGGCCCATCAAAGCAATCATGATTTTAGGAATGTTCCTGATGCTGCTGCAATGCATCTCTGAACTGTTCAAAGACGTGTTACGTCTCAAGGGTGAAACTGTCTGATGTCGTATGAATTAATCGCTACACTGATGTTTTCATCCATGATGCTGATGCTTTTGACTGGGCAACGGGTGTTCGGGGCAATCGGGTTTATTGCTGTTGGCGCGGCACTGCTGCTTTGGGGAGACACCGGCGGCTTTGATATTGGGTTTTCGGCAGCGATGAAGCTGATGAAATGGTATCCGCTGCTGACGCTCCCGATGTTCATTTTCATGGGCTATGTGCTGTCTGAAAGTAAGATCGCTGACGACCTTTATAAGATGTTCCATGTCTGGATGGGAGGCCTACGGGGCGGTCTCGCGATTGGCACAATTGGGTTGATGGTCCTGATTTCCGCCATGAACGGGCTGAGTGTGGCGGGCATGGCCATCGGGTCAACCATCGCGCTGCCAGAACTTTTGAAGCGCGGTTACGACAAGCGCATGGTCACGGGCGTGATCCAAGCAGGGTCCAGTTTGGGCATCCTTGTGCCGCCGTCTGTTGTGCTTGTCTTATACGCGATGATTGCACGCCAACCTGTTGGGCAGCTGTGGCTTGCCGGAGTCATTCCGGGCCTTATGATGGCCAGCCTGTTCATCATCTATATCATTGTGCGCTGCCGTATTAACCCAAGCCTCGGACCTGTCCTTCCGCTTGAAGAGCGTGACATTCCGCGCGCTGAGAAACTGCGCCTGTTGCGGGCAGGGCTTCTTCCGATTGGCATCTTTGCCGTGATGATGGTGCCTTTTGTGAACGGGTGGACGTCGCTTGTCGAAAGCTCGGCCATTGGAGCGATCGCGGCGTTTGTTGCCGCCGTCCTAAAAGGGCGCATGACCCGCGAAGTGTTTGAAAACTCTGTGCGCAATACGCTTGGCATCACCTGCATGTTCATGTGGATCATCTTGGCTGCCCTCGCCTTTGGTGCGGTGTTTGATGGGCTGGGCGCTGTCAAAGCCATTGAGACGTTGTTCACAGACCGATTGAGCCTAAGCCCTTGGACGATCCTTATCTTGATGCAGCTCAGCTTCATCCTGATGGGTACATTCCTTGACGACACAGCCATGCTGGTCATCGTCGCCCCGCTCTATGTGCCGCTGGTCGGCGAGCTGGGGTTCGATCTGATCTGGTACGGCATCTTGTACACGATCACGACACAAATCGCGTATATGACCCCGCCCTTCGGCTACAATTTGTTCTTGATGCGGGCCATGGCCCCACCCGAAATATCGCTACGCGACATCTATTCCTCCATCACGCCGTTCGTGCTGATCATGATCTTTGCGCTCACGCTGGTCATGGTGTTCCCCGGCATCGCAACTTGGCTTCCTGACTATGTTTACAACCAACCATAAGAGCAGCCGCTAAGGCGCCAAAAACCCAACCAAGGAGAGAAGACATGACTTCAAGACGTAAGTTTATCCAAGGGGCCGCTGTTGTACCAGCTGCAGCTCTGGCAGCACCAGCATTGGCGCAAAGCACGATCAAATGGCGGATGCAAACCTATGCAGGTTCCGCACTGGCCGCAGAAGTGATCGTGCCAGCGATTGAAATGTTCAACCAAATTGCGGGCGACCGTATGCAGATTGAACTGTTCTTTGCAGACCAATTGGTCCCAACGGGCGAATTGTTCCAAGCCATGCAGCGCGGCACAATCGACGCGGTTCAGTCTGACGACGATTCCATGGCGTCCCCAACAGACGTCACAGTCTTTGGCGGCTACTTCCCGTTCGGATCGCGCTACTCGCTCGACGTGCCTGTGTTGTTCAACCAATACGGCCTGAACGAAATCTGGGACGAAGAATACTCCAAAGTTGGCGTCAAGCACATCTCCGCTGGTGCTTGGGATCCTTGCCATTTCGCAACCAAAGACCCGATCCGCAGCCTTGCTGACCTTCAAGGCAAGCGCATCTTTACCTTCCCAACAGCTGGCCGTTTCCTGACCCAGTTCGGTGTGGTTCCGGTCACGCTGCCATGGGAAGACATTGAAGTCGCACTTCAGACGGGCGAACTGGATGGCGTTGCATGGTCCGGCATCACTGAGGACTACACTGTTGGTTGGGCTGACGTGACCAACTACTTCCTGACCAACAACATTTCTGGTGCCTGTCTCTTATACACATCTCCGAGCCCACGAGACCTC
>CAJXTP010000236.1 GCA_913061335.1 uncultured Loktanella sp. | reverse complement strand
CGCCTATGGTGAGCGTCTAAAGCGTTTGCCAAAAGCAAAATACCTGTTATAGGCCACGCAGATTTGCCGGTTGACTGTTGTGACGTAACGTTCGTTATTTCATGTGTCGTGCCGGACAAGCCCTTGAAATGGGGCGTTCGATCCGCCCTTCGGGGCAAACAAACTGGGCGTAAGCCTGAAAAGAATTTCGGGCACTTGCCCTAAAAACACGTGAGGAAATTGACATGAGCGACGTTGCAGACCGCGTACGTAAGATCGTAGTAGAGCACCTTGGTGTGGAAGAAGACAAAGTTGTTGAATCCGCGTCCTTTATTGACGATCTGGGTGCAGACAGCCTTGATACCGTCGAGCTTGTTATGGCGTTTGAAGAAGAGTTTGGGATCGAAATCCCTGACGATGCTGCCGAAACAATCCAGTCATTTGGTGACGCGGTAAAGTTCATCAGCGAAGCTCAATAAGCGCTTTCCTCTGATTTATTTAAAAACGGCGTCCTATTTGGGCGCCGTTTTTGATTCCAATTCGATAGTTGGCGGCGTTTTCCAAGCTTATGACGGCGTAGACCAATTGCTGCCTATTGATTGGCTCGCTCGCTCTTGCCCCGCGCCTATTCGCTAGGGTATCATTCGGGCGAAAGCCAAAGAAATAAGGTGAGGGCAGAATATGCGTCGCGTTGTCGTAACAGGACTAGGATTGGTGACACCATTGGCAGATGGCGTCGAAAATAGCTGGAGCCGTATTCTTGACGGACAATCCGGCGCAGGGCCGATCACGAGCTTTGATGCCAGTGGTTTGGCGACCACATATGCCTGTGAGGTGCCGCGCGGTGATGGCACCGAAGGTACGTTTAATCCTGACACTTATTTGGCCCCCAAAGATCAGCGTAAAGTCGATGATTTTATTATGTTCGGAATTGCGGCAGCTCAGCAGGCTGTTGAGGATTCGGGTTGGTTGCCGACTGAGGATGAAGATTTATTCCGCACAGGCGTGTTGATTGGTTCTGGCATTGGTGGATTGAAGTCGATTGCTGAAACTGCTGTAATGATTAAGGAAAAGGGCCCGCGCCGCGTATCTCCATTCTTTATCCCAGGTGCGTTGATAAATTTGATTTCCGGCCAAGTCGGTATCAAATACGGCTTTAAGGGCCCGAACCATTCGGTTGTGACCGCATGCTCGACAGGTGCTCACGCCATTGGCGATGCGTCCCGACTGATCAAATATGGCAACGCCGATGTTATGGTCGCTGGTGGCGCAGAGGCTGCGATTTGCGAAATTGGCATTGCTGGCTTTAACGCATGCAAAGCGCTGTCCACTAAGCGTGCTGATGATCCTAAAACCGCTTCGCGCCCTTATGATGCGGATCGTGATGGGTTTGTCATGGGCGAAGGTGCTGGGATTGTGGTGCTTGAAGAATACGAGCACGCAAAAGCACGTGGTGCTAAGATTTACGCCGAAGTTATTGGCTATGGCCTGTCCGGCGACGCCTATCATATCACGGCCCCATCATCGGATGGCGAGGGCGGTGAGCGGTCCATGCGTATGGCATTGGATGACGCGGGCCTCACGCCTGCTGACATCGATTACATCAACGCACATGGTACATCTACAATGGCCGATACGATCGAATTGGGCGCGGTAGAGCGTATGATGGGCGATGCTGCAGCTGATGTGACCATGTCATCGACAAAATCTGCGACGGGTCACTTGTTAGGCGCTGCTGGTGCGATTGAAGCAATTTTCTCAATCCTTGCGATCCGTGATCAAGTTGCGCCTCCGACGATCAACCTTGATACGCTCGCTGTGGAAACCAAAATTGATTTGGCACCAAATGCCAAACGTGAGCGCAAGATTGATGTGGCGCTGTCCAACTCGTTTGGGTTTGGCGGCACGAATGCCAGTGTTCTGTTCGGGAAAATCGACTGATGTGGCGTCATATCGCGTCAAATGCATTGACGTTTTTCATCGTTGCGCTGTTCCTGATCGCGGGTGTGGTTAGCTTTGGGTCCAAGCAATACAGCGAGTCTGGACCTTTGGCGCAGGCGATTTGTTTGCAGGTCGAATCTGGATCTAACATGCGGCGGGTTACCCAGAACCTTGCCGATGAAGGTGCGATTAAGTCTGCGGCTGTCATGCGTATTGGCGCCGATTACGCCCAAAAGGCAAACAATCTCAAGGCTGGTAGTTTTCTGGTGCCTCAGGCGGCATCAATGGAAGAGATCGTTGATATCGTGACCCGCGGTGGTCGCAATACATGCGGCACAGAGGTGGTTTACCGCATCGGTGTGACCCGTACGCAGGTTTTGGTGCGTGAACTTGATCCTGCAACCAATCGTTTCATTGAGATTGCGGCGTTTAATCCTGCGTTGGATGACGCCCCAAGCGCGTATACGGATGTGATGCAAGAAACTGACACCCGCTACCGTGTCGCAATGGCCGAAGGCGTTACAAGTTGGCAGGTGTTGGACGCGCTGCGCAATCTTGATCTGCTTGAAGCAGATGTGACGGACACGCCTTCAGAAGGGTCATTGGCACCTGATAGTTATGAATTTGTACCAGGCACAACTGTGTCGTCGATCCTAGATCAAATGACGTCTGCGCAAAGCCAAATTTTGGCCGAGGCTTGGGCTGGTCGCGCGGATGGTGTGCCGCTTGCATCGCCGCAAGAGGCGTTGATCCTTGCGAGTATCGTTGAAAAGGAAACGGGCCTTCCTGAAGAGCGCAGACAGGTGGCGGCGGTATTTGTGAACCGCCTAAATCAACGCATGAGGCTGCAAACTGACCCTACGGTAATTTATGGCATCACCAAGGGCGAGGGTATTCTTGGACGTGGTCTGCGCCAAAGCGAATTGCGGCGCGAAACGCCTTGGAACACTTATGTGATCCCGGCACTTCCACCGACCCCAATTACGAACCCGGGGCGCGCGAGCATCGAGGCGGCGTTGAACCCTGATAGTTCACCGTTCATCTTTTTTGTTGCTGATGGCACCGGTGGTCATGCCTTTGCCACGACGCTTGCCGATCATAATCGCAACGTCCAAGCATGGCGCGCGATCGAGGCTGAACGGGCCAACAGCGACGGCGGTTAACGTGCTGTAAAGTTAGAGTTTTGTTAACAGGGGCGGCCTTTGGGTCGCCCCTGTTTCGTTGATTTTTAGGGTTCTGTAGGTTAACTTTTATTCTATGCTAGAGGGCAAGTATTTGCTCCTCGTCTGTATCGGAAGTTTTCCTACAGGCAGATCATCACATGAAGAAACCGCAAGATCACCCGCCTTCGGACGAGCAGGCTGCGCGCAAGCGTATCGCTGTTCTGGAAGAGCAATTCTACAAATCCTCGGAAACCTTGAGCACGTTGATCGCAGGTATAGGCCGCACGAATGGCCAAACTCCCAAAGCCGTAATGTCCAAGCTGATGGAGCTTGAGACAGCCCATACGACCGCCCTTAAAGCGCAGGAGGCTTTCTATGAAAAATACAAAGACACAACCGCCACAGACGGCATCAACTACGACAAAATCCGCAATGATATCGGGCGCCACCTTGATCGCATCCGCGCCGCGCTCAAGTCAAAGGGCCTTTCTGAAGACCCTGAATGATGAAGCATTGGCTGCGTTGCCGTATCTTTTTGATTTTTGGGCGATGTCGCACCAGATCCCACCCGCTGATGATTGGCGCAGTTGGGTGGTTTTGGGGGGCCGTGGCGCTGGCAAAACCCGTGCGGGTGCTGAATGGGTCCGTAGCATTGTGGAGGGGGTAACCCCGTCCGCTGCTGGGGCCAAGCGCCGGATCGGGTTGATCGCAGAGACATATGAGCAGGCCCGTGAGATCATGGTGTTTGGCGAAAGCGGCATTCTTGCGGTGTCCCCGCCTGAGCAGCGCCCAAAGTGGATTGCCGGCCGTCGTATGTTGGAGTGGCCAAATGGCGCGACGGCCCAGATATTTTCGGCGCATGATCCTGACACGCTGCGGGGCCCGCAATTTGACGCCGTGTGGGTGGACGAGTTTGCCAAGTGGCGCAAAGCTGACGATGCATGGGATATGATCCAGTTTTGTTTGCGTTTGGGTGACAAGCCGCAGGCCTGTATCACGACCACTCCGCGCAATAACCCAGCATTGCGTGCATTGTTAAATCGCCCCAGCACCGTCAAGACCCATGCCCCGACCACGGCTAATCGTGCAAATCTGGCCGACGATTTTCTGGAGGAAATCGAGGCTCGTTATGCGGGCACGCGTTTGGGTCGCCAAGAAATGGATGGCGAGTTACTGACGGATGTGGCGGGTGCGCTGTGGTCTTTTGCACAGTTATCGGCACTTCAAGTTGACGCGGCTCCGCCCTTGGACCGGATTGTCGTTGCCATTGATCCGCCCATCACAGGGCGCAAGGGATCAGACGATTGCGGTATCGTTGTTTGCGGGGTCACGATGAAAGGGCCCCCACAAGATTGGCAGGTGACAGTATTGGAGGACGCGACCATGTCGGCGGCATCACCAAATGCGTGGGCCAAGGCT
Source organism: uncultured Loktanella sp. (assembly GCA_913061335.1). Classification (GTDB taxonomy): domain Bacteria; phylum Pseudomonadota; class Alphaproteobacteria; order Rhodobacterales; family Rhodobacteraceae; genus Yoonia. Next base: position 226 of record CAJXTP010000236.1, on the reverse strand, counting down.
GCGATTGCTGCGATGGACCGTCACAGGGCCGACCGTTTGGTCGCAGAGGTCAACCAAGGGGGGGAGATGGTCGAAACCATTTTGCGTCAGGAATCTCCTTTGGTGTCGTTTCGCGCCGTGCATGCGGTCAAAGGCAAGGTGCTGCGCGCTGAGCCGATTTCCGCGCTGTATGAACACTGTCTCTTATACACATCTGACGCTGCCGACGAATAGAGAGGTGTAGATC
>CAJXTP010000235.1 GCA_913061335.1 uncultured Loktanella sp. | reverse complement strand
GCGCATCATAAAGTGGCCACAGATCAGGCGTCGGCGCATCCGCCGTTTCCAGCACGGCGTCACGCAGTTTTGGGTCATACCGAATGACCAAGCCATCCATTGTCTGTGCATAATGTGCTCGGACTTCAGCCAACCAACGGCCATGCGGAACGCCAGCAAAACGGGTCCACAGCTTGGCGCGCGCCCGCGCCGCATCCTCGTGATTGTCTTGCGGCGGATTGCGGCCCAAATAGGCACGGATCACATCCATGCCAGTATCTTCAATCACCGGCCCGATGTCATTTAAGGCAACCCCCAACAGACGATCCTTTGCCGTCGCCGCCAGCAGCATCGCAATCAGCCCACCGCGTGAAGTGCCCAAAATGGCGACCTTATCCAGCCCCAGATGGTCCATCAGCGCCAGCGCATCAGCGCCTTCCTGCGGGATCGTATAAGTCGACAGATCAGCCCAATCTGACTGTCCGCGGCCACGGTAATCCATGCGGATCAGGCGTACAGGTAAATGCGGGGCGACATGGTCAAAATCGGCGGTATTGCGGGTCAAACCAGCAAGGCACAACACGGGGATACCCTTGCCGCTTTCCTCATAATAAAGCTTCGTGCCGTCGGCTGCGGTAAAGTGTGGCATTAGGCTACCTCTGGTATGGTGGTTAGGTCGGGCAAGACATGGGTCGGTTTAGCATAAAGTCGGTCAATTGGCGCGCCAGCGCGGTTCACCCATGCGGTCGTGAACCCGTATCCGGCAGCGCCAGCAGCATCCCATCCGTTGGATGAAACAAACAACACGTCCGCCTTGGCACAACCAAAATGTGCGCCCACAAGGTCGTAAACCGACGCATGCGGCTTAAAGACGCCAACAGTTTCCACCGACAGCAATGCATCCAACATGTCGGCGATTTTGGCAGATTTCACAGCGGCCTCCAGCATCGCGGGGGACCCATTGGACAGTATTGCAGTCTTCGCGCCGCGCGCCTTTAGCGTGGCGAGCACCGCAGGGACTTCGGCATAGGCAGTAAGTTCCCAATACAAATCCAACAGACGAGCGCGGGTGGCTGGATCATGCAACCCTGCGGCCTCCAACGCCCAGTCCAATCCGTCTTGAGTGACCTGCCAGAAATCACAGTGGTGTCCGGCAACGGCGCGCAACCACGTGTACTCCAACTGTTTGGTGCGCCAATTGGCAGCAACCTGCGGCCAATGTTCGGCCAATGCGGCATGGGCTGGCTCGGTCGCGGCCTCTCTGGCGGCGGCGTTCACATCGAACAATGTGCCATAGGCATCAAACACATAAACGGATTTGGGCAATGTATTGTCCCCTCGGTGGTCTGGTTTGGGGCAGACTTGCATACAGCCGCGCTGGCGAAAAGGGGCAAAGCGGTTTGCATCCCAGCCGTACACACCGTAGCAAGGCCGCCAGAAACCATATGACAAGATGAAAGCACGACATGACACAAGCAAAAGCCGGCGACACGATCCGTATTCACTACACAGGCACCCTGACATCAGGCGAAGTGTTCGACAGCTCCGAAGGGCGCGACCCGCTCGAATTCGAACTGGGGTCAGGCATGATTATCAAAGGTCTGGATCAAGCGATCTATGGCATGATCGTCGGCGAGAAAAAGGTCGCAGTCATTGCGGCTGCGGACGCTTACGGCGACATGAACCCGGACGCACGTCAGGCCGTTCCGCGCTCTGAGTTCCCCGATGACATCCCAGCCGAGGTTGGCACACAGCTGCAAATGCAATCGCCCGAAGGCCAAGTCATTCCGGTCACAATCGCAGAAGTCTCAGACACTGAAATCACGCTTGATGCAAACCACATGCTGGCTGGCAAAGACCTGACATTCGACTTTGAAATCACGGGCATCGACGCGGCTTAACCGCTTGTCCCGCTTACAGGCCGATTAAAGATTTTCGGCCTGTGGCATCCCCAGAACATGATACCCGCCATCGACGCGGATAATCTCGCCCGTGGTGCAAGCCCCCGCATCAGACGCCAGATACACGGCGGTGCCGCCAACCGCCTCTAGGGTCGCATTGGACCGCATCGGCGCGTTTTCACCCGTATGCTTATACGTCTTGCGCGCACCACCAATGGCCGCCCCTGCAAGCGTCTTCATCGGGCCGGGTGAAATCGCATTCACGCGGATTTGGTCAGGCCCCAGATCATTCGCGAGATAGCGCACAGCACTTTCAAGCGCGGCCTTGGCGACACCCATGACGTTGTAACTCGGGGTCACCTTGTTAGACCCCTGATAGGTCAACGTCAGGATCGTGCCGCCATTTGGCATCATCGCCATCGCGCGCTTGGACACATCAATCAGCGAATAACAAGAAATCGCCATGGAGTTCTTAAAGTTCTCAAGGCTGGTATCAGAAATACGCCCCGTAAGCTCGTTCTTGTCGGAATAGGCAATCGCGTGAACCACAAAATCAATCGTGTCCCAGCGGTCGGCCAAAGCTACAAAAGCCGCATCCATCGACGCCTCATCAGTCACATCAACATCAACCATAAAGTCGGACCCAACAGACGCCGCGAGCGGCGCCAACCGTTTCCCAAACGCATCACCCTGATACGTGAACGCCAACTCGGCCCCCGCCTCAGACATCGCGCGGGCTATGCCCCAAGCAATAGAGCGCTCATTAGCCACCCCCATGATCAACCCGCGTTTTCCGTGCATAGAAATGGTCATGTGAAGTCCCTTTTTGGTTTTAGTCTAGGTGAACGGTTTGGGACGCGGCGTCAAGTTTTGGATACGATTGCAAAGTGATGCGAAACACTAGATCAGTTTAATTTTCTCGGTGAATACGGGTGAAATTTGAGAATTCAGTTTCACGCAATTCTTTAACAATAATTTTTTTGGCAATCTCAAAGTCTACGACGAAACAGCACACCTCCATCGTTCCGCTGCCGATGCTTCCGCCATCACAATGGCCTAGGCCCGTCCACCCAAGAACCTCGTCGAGTTTGTCTTGAAGTGCATATCTTTTAGTTAAGTCTTCTTCGGTCCCAAACCCGTCAATAGGATATTCGACCAGCAGCACATGATGATCATCAATGCTGATCGATTTGTAGCCCTTAGAAGCGTATTCTGCTTCGACCTTTTTCACTTTCGACTTTGCAGATTTAAGAATCCCGCCGTAGATGATTTCATCTTCGCCTTGGGTACCCAACTTACCCCAATGAACAGTTATGGTCCAATCATCGTTATCCCAAAATTCCCAATAGCGGTCTGGGTTTTCTTTTGGGAGGTATAGCTTTTTCATGTTGAAATCACTTACCCAGTAAACTTACTCAACAACATCGACCCATTTGTCCCGCCAAACCCGAACGAGTTGGTCATGACCGTATCCAACCCAGCATTATCAACACGGGTTGTGGCAATCTCGGCAGCATCCAAATTCGGGTCCAAATTCTCCACGTTGATCGACGGCGCGATGAAATCATTCTCCAACATCAGCAGGCAATAAACCGCCTCGGACGCACCCGTCGCCCCTTGGGAATGGCCCGTCATGGATTTGGTGGATGACACAGGCGGCGTCGATCCTTGGCCAAACACACGGCGCACGGCTTCAATTTCGCCAACATCACCCACTGGCGTCGATGTGCCATGCGCGTTGATATAGCTGACCTTGCGGCCTGTCGGCAGGGTCTCCAGCGCGACACGCATCGCGCGCTCACCGCCTTCACCAGATGGGGCGACCATGTCGTGGCCATCAGACGTGGCGGCATATCCTGTGACTTCAGCGTAAATCTTCGCGCCGCGCGCTTGGGCATGCTCAAGGCTTTCCAGCACCAATATCGCGCCGCCGCCTGCGATGACAAACCCATCGCGGTCCGCGTCAAATGCACGGGATGCTTTTTCGGGGGTGTCGTTATACTTGGACGACATCGCGCCCATCGCATCAAACAGGCAAGACAACGTCCAATCCAATTCTTCCGCGCCACCCGCAAACATCACATCCTGCTTGCCCATCATGATCTGCTCTGACGCAGCCCCGATGCAATGCAGCGACGTGGAACAGGCCGAGGTGATCGAATAGTTGATGCCCTTGATCTTATACTGCGTCGATAGGTTCGCAGAAATCGTCGATGACATGCATTTTGGCACAGCAAACGGGCCGATGCGCTTCGTCGCCCCTGTGTTTTTCACAACATCATGGGCGGCCAACATGGCAGACGTTGACGGCCCACCGGAGCCAGCGATCAAACCCGTGCGCACGTTCGAAACCGTCTCCTCATCGAGGCCGGCATCCGCAATCGCCTGACCCATCGCGATATAGGCATAGGCAGCACCCGGACCCATGAACCGCAAGGCGCGCTTATCAACATGGTCTTTGATATCCAGCTTAACAGTGCCCGCGATCTGGCTGCGAAAACCATGCTCGGCCATCTCTGGACTGGCTTCAATACCGGACTTTCCCGCTTTCAGAGAGGTCAAAACCTCATCCGCGTTATTCCCAATGGGGGATACGATCCCCAAACCTGTGACGACGACGCGACGCATGAGCGCTCTCCTGTATTAGTGTTGCGTCTATGTAAGGTGGGGGAGGGCGGGGGTGCAAGTGGGATGGTCTGATTTGTCATGAGAGGGAGGCGGCAAGTCCAATGCAATTAAAAATGCAAGGTCAAAGCTTAGGATGAAACAAATGCATAAAGGGCCAGGGAACCTGCGGTGACCCAAAAGGCCTGTCTCTTATACACATCTCCGAGCCCACGAGACCTCTCTACATC
>CAJXTP010000234.1 GCA_913061335.1 uncultured Loktanella sp. | reverse complement strand
GTAGAGAGGTCTCGTGGGCTCGGAGATGTGTATAAGAGACAGATATATTCCTGCCTGTGTTGCTCCCATCTCTGCAACCCAACCTCAAGGATGTCACAAAATGAGCTTTCACCCAATTGACCAAGCGACCGCACGCCTCAATCGTAGCGAACTCGCTGTACCCGGCAGCCAGCCCGAAATGTTTGAAAAGGCTGCTAAATCTGACGCTGACGTGATCTTTCTTGATCTCGAAGATGCGGTCGCTCCGGATGAAAAAGAACAGGCCCGCAAGAACATCATCAAAGGCCTGAACGAAATCGACTGGGGCACAAAATCCATGTCGATCCGCATCAACGGATTGGATACGCATTACATGTACCGCGATGTTGTTGATGTCGTCGAACAGGCCGGAGAGCGTCTTGACCTCATCATGATCCCCAAGGTTGGCACCGCCGCTGACGTCTACGCGATCGACATGATGGTGACCCAAATTGAGGACGCAAAAGGGTTCAAGAAACGCATCGGTTTTGAGCACATAATCGAGACCGCTTTGGGCATGCAAAACGTCAACGAAATTGCCGCCGCATCCAAGCGAAATGAGAGCCTGCATTTCGGCGTCGCTGACTATGCCGCGAGCATGCGCGCACGCACTACTGTCATCGGTGGCGTGAACGAGCATTACTCGGTTTTGACCGACCCCGCAGAGGACGGTTCTCGCGAGGTGCATTGGGGCGACATGTGGCATTCCGCCATCGCAAATATGGTTGTTGCAGCACGTGCCAACGGCCTGCGCCCCATCGACGGGCCATTCGGTGATTTCTCTGACCCTGCGGGCTACAAAGCTGCCGCTTTCCGCGCCGCTGTTCTGGGTTGCGAAGGTAAGTGGGCCATCCACCCAAGTCAGCTCGCGCTCGCCAATGAGGTCATGAGCCCATCTGACGCGGAAGTCACCAAAGCCAACCGGATCATCGAAGCCATGGCTGCTGCAGAGGCTGCCGGCAAGGGCGCGGTATCGCTTGACGGGCGCCTGATCGACTATGCGTCCATCCGTCAGGCTGAAAACTTAGTCGAAAAAGCCAAGCAGATCGCGGCTGGATGACCATAGCCGACATCAGAGAAACCGCGCGGGCCCTGTTTTTGACAGGTGTTCGGGCGGCTGATCCGGCGCAGGCGGTCAAGCGAGAGCTGACCACCAACCCGCTTGAGCTTGCACCAAACGGGCGTTTGATCATTGTGGCGTTTGGCAAAGCTGCCTGCGCGATGATGGAACAATCGCTTCGGCACGTCCCAAAAGGACAAGCCGTTCAAGCCATCGCGGTCACCAACGACGAAAATGCGCGCAAGATTGAAGGGTGCAAGGTTCGGGCATCCGGGCATCCGCTTCCTGATCAACGTGGAATTGATGCCGGACGCGACATCATGCAGTTGATCGGCGCGGCAACACAAGACGACCGTGTTCTTTGCTTGGTTTCTGGCGGGGGGTCCGCGCTTTTGCCCACACCGCGTGATGGTTTGTCCTTGGATGACAAGATAAAAGTCAACGAGCTGCTGCTATCCGGCGGGCTTGATATCATCCAAATGAACGTGGTCCGACAACAGCTTTCGGTACTTAAGGGCGGTGGCCTCTTGGACATGGCACATCCCGCAAAGGTACGTAGCCTGATTATTTCTGACGTCGTAGGTGACGACATTGGTGCGATAGCCAGTGGACCAACCGCGCCTGCGTTGGATCAGTTTGCAGAAACGCTTACTATTTTGCGGTCCCGTGGCATCTGGTCAAAGCTACCTGCCTCTGCGCAAAATCTTTTGGTTACGCCAATGCTCGCAACCCCTCGCACCGCACAGAACACCATTGTCTGCTCGAACCTGCAAAGTCTACAAACCATCGCCGACGCGTCATCAGATTGGTCCCCACAGATTGTGTCTCATCAATTGACCGGCGATGTCCAAGCTGCGGCGCGGGCAATTGTCGACTGCGCACGCAAAACGCCCATAGACGGCAAACAGCTTTTGATCTGGGGCGGCGAAACAACGGTTGATATTTCTGGCGACGGCCGCGGTGGCCGCAATCAAGAACTCGCGGTGCATGTATCGGCACTTGCATCTGATCTCCCCGGTCAATGGGTGTTTCTCAGCGGCGGAACGGATGGTAGAGACGGACCAACCGATGCGGCTGGCGGGCTTGTGACCGCCGGAACCATTGCCCGATCACAGGCACAGAACGTCAATGTTATTGCGGCTCTTGAAGACAACGACAGTTACCGAATTTTGGATGCGGCAGGTGATCTACTTGTCATTGGCGGGACTGGGACCAACGTGGCAGACATTCAGCTATTGCTTCGGACTGCCTAAGGAAATGGCGGAACTATCCTCTAAAGCTGCCGGCCGTCACGAGCGCACGCAAGCTTGCCATGCCGAAGGGTTTTGACGACCTGCACGCTCAATTGGTCGGCGGGCGCTTGCAACGGGTTCCGGTTCAAAATGGCAAAATCGGCAATTTTTCCTGTTTCAATAGACCCTTGGTGCCCGTCTTGAATGACTTGCCAAGCGGCATCGATAGTCTCGACTCGCAAGGCCGATAGTACTGATATTTTCTAATTTTCGTCCAGCCTTCTCTCTATTGCCGTCATTCGGCGGCGTCATCAACCTTGCCCATCCTATCTTAGAGCTAGCTGCGTACCGTCGTTGGCGAGACACAATCCGAACCCGCCGACTCAGGAGCCTCATAGACTTCATTGCCCTTGATTCCCCGCGTCAAATACCGACGCGCCATTGTTAGACCTGTTCCGCCGGATCATGGCGGTTTGCTTCCGCCCAAGCGCTTAAGTCCGCCTCGCGATAAATTACCTTGCGCCCCAGCTTATAGAACGCTGGTCCCATGCCCTTTGACCTGCGCCCCTAAAACTCCTCCAGAATTGTGTAGAGTCCGCCCAACAAAAGGACGGACAAATGAAGGCACGATTTACGGACGAACAGATCATAACGATTATCAAAGAACAGGAATCCGGCGAGAAGACCGCTGACGTATGTCGTCGGCACTGGATCAGCTCGGCGACGTTCTACAAATACAAGTCGAAATATCGTGGGATGTAGCCGTCAGATGCCAAACGATTGCGCACGCTTGAAGGCGAGAACAACAAGCTGAAGAAGTTACTGGCGGAGCAAATGTTAGACAACGCGATGTTGCGAGACATCAACGCAAAAAAATGGTGACGCCTGCTGTGAAGCGAGAAGCGGTGGTCCATCTGTGCGAGACGCACGGGGTGAGCCAACGGCGGGCGTGTGATGTGTTGCGGGTTGATCGATCAACGATGCGTTATCAGTCGCTGCGTGACGATGACGCTGAACTACGCGATGCAATCAAGCGGGTTTCGAGGGAACGGCGACGGTTTGGTTGCCGCCGTGTCCATGTGATGATCACGCGGGAAAGTTTTGCGGTGAACTACAAAAAGGTGAGGCGCATTTATACAGAGGAAAAGCTACAGGTGCGTCGCAGGGGCGGTAGAAAGCGTGCTTTGGGCACGCGGAAACCGATGGTGTTGCCTGATGGCCCAAACCAGCGTTGGAGCTTGGATTTCGTATCTGATGCGCTGACAGACGGACGCCAGTTTCGCATTCTTGCGGTCGTCGACGACTTCAGCCGTGAGAACTTAGTGCTGGTGGCTGATACGTCGCTGTCTGGCCACCGCGTTGCACGCGAACTGAATCAGATCATCGCTGAACGCGGCATGCCTAAGATAATTGTGTCGGACAACGGTACTGAGTTCACCAGCATGGCAATCCTCAAATGGGTTCAGGATACGGGCATCGACTGGCATTATATCGCGCCTGGAAAGCCCCAGCAGAACGGTTTCATCGAAAGCTTCAATGGCAAGCTACGCCCCTCTCATGCATGTAAACATGCACTGCCGGGCAGTGGATGAATGCCTTAGTGAAACGCTGTTTGGCACGTTAGGTGACGCACGCGAAACGCTGGAAGAATGGCAGGAGGATTACAACTGGCGCAGACCACATTCAGCTTTGGGAAATCTGACGTCGATGGAATTTTTGCAGAGAGGGAACTTGGGGCGCAGGTCAATCTTGGCAACTGGCGCTAGATCCAAATCCCGTGATTCTGAGATAGCCAACTTAGTGAGTTGAGGCAGTTCTTTAACAAAGTTCAAATCAAGGCCTGTTCCTAACATCGACGCTTGTATATTGACGCCGTTCAGCTTGGCGGCCTCAATCAAGGTATAGTCAAAGCAACCCGATCCTTGCTTTGGGGTAGGCACGGTAGCACGCACGGCCGTTCAGTGACCCACACAAAGTCAGAACCGCGGTGCGTACGCCCCCCGCGCCTTAATCTTTACCAAACCCCATCAGCGCCGGACGTTCCACATATGTCACTCGGTGCAGGACACGCCATGCAATGTTGGGTTTGCCTTGGGCCTGACGCAGGGCACGGGCCTCTTCGTCATTGCTGGCCAGCCATTCGGGATCTACAACATAGTTAAAGAAATCGGTAAAGTGCTTGGTGTCGCCGTCAAGATAAAAACTCATAAAGCGATAGCGATCGACTTTTTCGCCGGGCATCAGCGGATAATCATCATGATCCGTCACCCCTGCATGTAAAACGCAGAGCAATAATGGGCCACAGAAGCGGCTGCGTATCGCAGTTGTAGCGGAGTAAAATACCGCCAGTTTGTGTCCTTCGTTTAGTCGGAGGGCGGGAGATGTATTCTGTGGATATTTATAGTCGTGTGCGCCGTGCCTGTTTGAAGGACGGC
>CAJXTP010000233.1 GCA_913061335.1 uncultured Loktanella sp. | reverse complement strand
ATGGTGGTCGCAAAACCTACGGGCACAGTATGGCGATTTCCCCATGGGGTGAGGTTTTGGTCAATGCGGGTTCAACAAAATCTGTTAGTATCGTTGATATTAACCCGCATGCAGTGTCAGATGCGCGCAAACGCATCGCGGCCTTGTCTCATGACCGCAGATTTGAAGGCCCGTAATGTCTGATTCGACCCAAAATTTGGCGGTGACGCTGTTCAGCGAAATCCTTGCCGTGGACCAATTGGCCCGCAGCAGCGTGTCGCGTGTGCTGCCGAAGGGGATGGAATTGTCGCATTTTTCGGTTCTGAACCACCTCGCCCACGCAGCAGTAGAAAAGTCGCCAGCACAGCTTGCCCAGACATTTCATCTGACCCGCGGTGCGATGACAAATACGCTTAGCAAATTGGAATGGGCTGGTTGGGTCCATGTACGCCCAGATTGGGAAGACGCACGCCGCAAAAAGGTATCGATTAGCCCGTCAGGCGTTGCTGCCCGTGACGCGGCGGTCGCAGCGATTGCCCCTGTAATTGCCCAAGTTGTCGATACTGTCGGTGCCGATAAGGTCCGCACAGCGCTGCCCGTACTGCGCGAAATGCGGGTGCAACTGTCAAAGGTGGAATAATGCTCCGCTCGCTTGGTTTGCGCAGCGATCTTTTGTCGATGCAGGGGGTAAGCACGCTAACACCGTGCGGGCAGGGGCACATTCTGCGCACCCCTTCAGAGCCCACGTATTGGAGCGGAAATGCACTGATCCGCAATACGTTTGAGGTGCAGCCGGACGCCGATATTGCCGCCTTTTGTGCGGCCTTTCCTGACAGCACACATGTTAAGATTCTGTGGGATACTCCTAGCCCTGATGTTGATCCGATGCGCGCGGCGTTTCCGGCACCGTTCACAGTGGATACTTTTGATGTTCTGACCCTTTATGGTGTTGCGATGGCGCGTTCGTGCCCTGATGGCATCGTTTTCCGACAGCTTGATGGTGGACGAGACTGGGACGCATCCATGGAATTGGCCCAACAAACCGCGGTCGAGGAGGGTTACGATCCCATTGTGCATACCCCGTTTTTGCAGCGCCGCAACGCAACCCGCCGAACGCAGATCGCAGCTGGGCTTGGGGCGTGGTTTGGTGCGTTTGATGGGAATAATTTGGTCGGCCAGATGGGCATGTTTCACGATACAGATGTCGCTCGATTTCAATCGGTTGAAACCCGTGCGACCCACAGGCGGCGCGGTATTTGTGCAGCGTTGTTGGGTCATGTCAGCAGTTGGGCCGCGTGCCGTGCGCCCGCCGCTGTGCAGGTCATCATTGCGCAAGCTGACAGTGATGCAGGCCGTCTGTACCGCCACGCGGGGTTTACTTTGACCGAAACGTTGGTCGAAGCCAGCAAAAATGGTTATTAGGGCTTTAGCGCCGCAGTCACATAGTTGACTGACAGGTCCTTGTCCGAAATTGACCATGTGAACTTTGCAAAGTTGAACACGTATCCTTTGCGGTCGACTGGGTCTAAGCCTGCTTTGGTCAGGAGATCAAACAGTTCGTCTGGCGTGATGAACTTGGACCATTCATGCGTGCCTTTTGGCAGCCATTGCATGACCCATTCAGCCCCAACAATCGCCATGGCGAATGATTTCGGATTCCGGTTGATCGTCGAACACAAATGCAGCCCGCCAGATTTTAGCAACTGCTGGCATGCCGTCAAATAACCCAGCGGGTCGGCGACATGTTCGACCACTTCCATGTTGATGATAACGTCGAATTGTTCACCTGCTGCCGCCATCGCCTCTGCTGTGGTGTGTCGGTAGTCAATTGTTAGGCCTGATTGCGCGGCATGGACTTCGGCCACCGGAATGTTGCCCGCGGCGGCATCCACGCCGACAACATCAGCCCCGAGCCGCGCCATCGGTTCACAAAGAAGCCCGCCACCACAGCCGATATCCGCAATCCGCAGCCCCTTAAATGGGGTCGCTCCATTCAGATCACGCCCGAATTCCGCAGCGATCTGGCGCGTGATATAATCAAGGCGGACTGGGTTCATCATATGCAGCGGCTTAAACTTGCCGCCCAAATCCCACCATTCGGCGGCCATGGCTTCGAACTTGGCAATCTCAGCGGGATCAACGGTGTTGGTGGCTTGCATGTGGGCTGCTCCGGTTTTCGCGTGGTCAGTTTGGTAATTGCATTATATAGGTCGGATATGGACAAGGTCTTAGGTCAAAAGCGCGCGGTGTCGCATCTTTATCCCGCAATCGACCCATTCGACCAGCGGATGTTGGACGTGGGCGACGGGCATACCGTATATATGGAACAATGCGGGCGGCCTGATGGCATTCCTGTTGTGGTGTTGCATGGCGGGCCGGGTGGCGGCTGCAGCCCTGCAATGCGCCGCTATTTTGACCCGTCCATATACCGTATTATTCTGTTTGATCAGCGCGGCTGCGGCCGGTCTCGTCCTCATGCTAGCGTCGAGGCGAACACGACGTGGCATTTGGTTGCCGATATTGAACTGATCCGTGAAGCGCTTGGGATCGACCGGTGGGTTGTATTTGGCGGCAGTTGGGGCGCGACGCTATCGTTGATTTACGCCCAAGCGCACCCCGATCGCGCGACGGCGCTTGTGCTGCGCGGCGTATTCTTGATGACCCAGCCAGAGCTAGACTGGTTCTATGGCGGCGGGGCTGGCGTGTTTTGGCCGGATCTGTGGGCGCATTTCGCAGACCTTATCCCGAAAGAAGAGCAGGATGATTTTATTGCAGCCTATCACAAGCGGTTATTCTCGGGCGAATTGCAAAGCGAAATTCGCTATGCACGTGCATGGGCATCGTGGGAAAATGCGCTTGCGTCGATCGAAAGCAATGGACCTAGTGGAGATAGTCCTGCGGAATATGCGCGTGCATTCTCGCGGCTTGAAAACCACTATTTCTATCACGCCGGATTCCTTGGTTCGGATCAACAGATATTGGATAATATGGACAAAATCGCCCACATCCCTGGTGCGATTGTCCAAGGGCGGTTTGACATGATTTGCCCCCCCGTATCCGCGCATAAGCTGGCGCAACTTTGGCCGAATTCATGCCTTACGTTTATCGGCAAAGCTGGACATGCATTGTCAGAACCGGGCATCAGCGCAGAGCTTGTTCGGATCATGGACCAGATGGGTGCGCAGGGCATTAGCTGACCTTTGGGGTTTACAGGCCGAGGTCAGTCGTTGATGTTGACCACCGAACCAACTGGGAACTTGAATTTTGAGCAACGTCCTAAGCATTATACTTCAACGCCTTGCACTAGGCTTACTTACTCTTCTAATTGTTTCCATTGTGATCTTTGTGGCAGTTAACATGCTGCCTGGTGACTTTGCCGAATTAATCCTTGGTCAAGGGGCTACTCCCGAAGCAGTCAAATCTATTCGTGAAGACCTTGGTCTCGATCAGCCACTGGTTAGCAGGTATTTCGGTTGGCTTGGTGGGATGTTGACAGGCGATCTTGGTACCAGCTTTGCGCAGTTGAACTTCCAGACCAATATGGGCGGTGGCGCGGGCAAGACCGTTGCCCAACAAATCGCACCACGTTTTGCCAACACAATGTTCCTTGCGACGGTCACTGCGGCGATCGCCGTGCCGGTTGCTGTGACGCTTGGTATCCTTGCGGCACTCTACCGCAACACCATTTTTGATCGTGCGGCCAACATCTTTACGCTCAGCTCCATCAGTAGCCCTGAATTTTTCATGGCCTACGTACTGATCTTGTTCTTTGCTGTTTTGAACCCAATCCTGCCATCGCTGTCGAACATCTATGATGGAATGGCGTTTAGTGATCGGTTGAATAAATCGTTGCTGCCAGCTTTGACGCTGACACTTGTCGTTACCGCCCACATGATGCGAATGACACGTGCTGCGATCATTAACTTGCTGGCCTCGCCGTATATTGAAATGGCACGCCTTAAGGGCATGTCGCCAATGCGCGTGATCGTCAAACATGCGCTGCCTAACGCGCTGGCACCGATCATCAACGTGGTTGCGTTGAACCTTGCTTACCTGATTACCGGTGTTGTCGTGGTCGAGGTGGTGTTCGTCTATCCGGGCATCGGTCAGCTGTTTGTGGATAGCGTGAAAATTCGAGACATCCCCATCGTTCAAGCCTGTTGCTTGATCTTTGCTGCCGCTTACATCCTGTTGAACCTGACAGCCGACGTTATGTCGATCCTGTCCAACCCACGTCTGCGGCATCCAAAATGAGCTTTGTTATCACCACCATTATTTACCTTGTCATTATCGCCGGTATTGCTTGGGTATTTCGCCTCGTGGGTCAAAAACTGACGAACAATGCGCCGCGGTTTCGTGATATGCAGTTTGGCGTGGCGTTTGGGTATGTGTTGGGTTTTGCCGTCGTTGTCTGGCTAATTTGGGCTTATTCGCTATCGCTAAGCAGTGACACCGCTGTCGCCAACAAGTTCTTTTTCCTTGGCGTCGCGATCAACGGGTTCATTCTGTTTTCCATCGCGGCGTGGCTGTTTCGAATGTTTGGGCGTCACGTCGGCACCGAGGGCACACGCAAGCTGTTCCGTGCGATGCCGTTGACGGCGTCCTTTGGCGTGTTGATCATATTGATCTATGCGATCCTTGCGATTTTCGCAGGTGTGATTGCGCCTTATGGTCAAGATGAAATTTTGCAGGGCGTTGCGGCTAACATCATCCCTGGTGGTGATCCGGCGCTGGGCGGCGATCCTGAATTCCCGCTGGGTACTGATCAAATT
>CAJXTP010000232.1 GCA_913061335.1 uncultured Loktanella sp. | reverse complement strand
TCTATTCGTCGGCAGCGTCAGATGTGTATAAGAGACAGAGACAAGCCCCCTCCTCCGACGCCGCAGGAACCAAACCTTTGCCGACAAGCACATTGCGTAGTGTCCGAGGATCGACGCCTTCTAACGTCGCTATCTTGTTTGGTGTGCTGAATTTCGGCTCCTCGATGGGTTGGCCAAAAACGAGATCATCGGGAAGGCCCGTCATCGTTGCAAGATAATGTGCGCGAAACACCGTCCGAACCGGCTCGAGGTCTTTGAATGTGCGGCGGTTTGCCAGCCATGGATAGGTCATGCCGAAGATATCAGCTTTGCGAATGCCATTTGTCCGCGTAATCGCAGCACGCTTCTGCATCAGAGCCAATGCTTCGCAAACTCCACGTTCATCTCGGCTGCTGAATGCCCAGCCAGCCACCCCCGCGGCGTCCCAATCGGCCTCACTGAGTTCACGGGGCTTGGCATCGGTCCCAAAGGTCAGGATTGCGCCAAGTTTCTCCGTCATGGTCGTCGCCAATTCTAACGACAAGCTATCTAACCATGGGTGCGTCTTCGCTCCATCGATGCGCTGGAGCACGTAATTCTGAAGCGGCGACGGAGACCGTTTCGCGGCCAATTCTGCAAGACCCTGCAAGGCGTCATTGCTCTCAGGCACGATGACAGCAAGCTCACTGAGCTTGTCGTCCCACTGACCCAATCTGCGCGCGATGAGTGGCATATCGTGAATTGGACAGGTCCGGATTGTCTTCACCCTCCACGACACCCGACCATAGCGCGCAGCGTTCACGGGTAAGCCGGATCTACTATCAGCGACAAGGCAGGCAGGGCAGAACCGTGTATCTGGCGTCACCAGCATTTCTGCAGACAGAACTTGGCCCCGCAGGCTGTAGCTACGCTTCCCGATTTTCTGAACAGCGTTGCGCAGAACAGGTGCAGGGTCCTGCCCTGTAGCGTCACAAAGCCGAGTGACCGCATCAGTGGCCCCAGCAATGATCGAGAGGTAAGAGATCCCAAGATCATTGAGGAATGGCACCAAACGGCCGCCTGTATGCAGTGCAGACAAGCGCGTGGCCCAGGAGAGTGGCGTTTCATCAACGTTAAACGGCAAGAATGGAAAAAGGTGTGCCATGTTCATTTCCTCTTCCGAAGCGGGACTTGGCGTGGCTCAGGACAGCCGTCAGGTCGGATTGCCCACCACTCATCAGCCATGAAGACATTGTTGTCTGCAGAGCACCCCTCTTGCAGCGCCCACGTTCGTGCAAAATGATCCAGCGTCAGTGCAGACGTCCCTTCAAGGAGGGCCTCTTCGATTGCGCAGTAGATCGTCTCCACACAACGCCCAAAAACATACCGCGATGCTAGAAATAACCTTTCCACAATCTGCTTATTGCCGCCCCATCCCAAACCAGCCTTTGCCGCGTAGTTAGCGATGACCGCATTAAAGCGCTCAAGGTCATGCTCGACGGTCACGCGCGGCAATACCAATGTTGAGAACCGCCGTTGCACCTGCGGGTCAGACCGTACGTACTCAGCCAACTCCTTGGTCCCGGACAGCACAATGATGATTGCGCCGTCGCCCTGCATCAGCGTTTTGAGCGCGCGCAGGATCAAATTGCTATCCTTGCTAAAGAGATCATGGGCCTCGTCGATCCAAAGAATAATGCACCCCTGCAATTCCAGCCGGTGGCGCACTAAAGTCCAGATGCTATGGGCTTCTCGGCGACCGGAAAGCTTATAGCCAGTTTGAGAAAGGATCGCTGTGCCCATGTTCTTGTAGGTCCCCGGGCTTGGGACGATTGCGCTGATGAACGGTTTGATCGAAGTGTCTGACGTATTGAGAGCGGGTTGGTGATGAAGACCGTGATGAACCAGGGTCGATTTTCCGCCACCCGGCTCGTCGACGACCATGATGCCACGGGTCTCACCGGTGGCGGCAAACTTAACCGCCTCCGGCAATGCATTACCTTTATCGTCCTGTCGCAGAAGCCGCGACAGGTGGCGTTGAAACTCAGCGTCCCGCGGCGTGCTGATGTGCAAGCCGCGAAGCTCCTCCATGATTTCAAATGTGGTGCGGATCTTAGACATCACTTCACCTCCCAATCTTGCTTGCCATCATCGCGTGCTGTCGGCGTAGATGCAGGCGTCTCCTCGCTCTCGTCCGCAATCGACGCACCAGCGAAGCCAGTGCCATCATCGCTGGCAGTGGATTTAGGGCCCTCAATGATCTGGAAGCCACTCATGTTGGCGTCCTCCTCGTAAGCAATGCGCTCGGGGCTCCAATCTTCGAGAACAATGCCAGAGTTCGCGATAGCAGCAGCGTTGCGATCAGAAATGGCGCGAATTGCAGCCTCGATCGTCGCACGGTTCAGTGCTTTGGTCTTGGGGTTGTCGGCACGGGCCTTACGGCAAGCGGCCAAGAATACCTGCGCTGACGTGTTGCGCAGGTCGACACTAAGAGACGGCACTTCGAACCAATTGTCACCGCAGCGCACATCAACTTGACCGATATCAGCCGGGCTCCAACGCACCTCGACATCGCACTCCCCAACCTTATTCATGAAGCGCGCGAGTTCTTCGGAATGATACTTCACATTCAAAACAGTCACGCCCTCCTTGCCCAAAGAGCGGGAGAGATGTTTGCCGAAACACGCACGACGACGGCGCGCGTCAGGCGGTGGATTGATGCCATATTGATCAGTGAGGCGACGCCAACAATCTGCAGGCGTCTCATAACCCAAGCCCGCATGACCCTTGTTGTGGTAGATATCGACAATCCAGCGGGTCAGCGCAAAAGTCAGATCTTCGACGTTCAGCGCAGCACGCTTTTCTGGGTTGGCACTGCCTTTCAAAATGGAGTTGGAATAGGTGCGCCCGGACAGCAATGGCATGAGTGACATCGCAATTGTGCGAAACATCCGCTCAATGTGACCACGCATTTCTGGAAAACCTGCAGGAGCAACTTCCTTCGTGATGCCCAAATCTCCGCATGCAAATCGAAATGCCGCTGCGATGAAGGCTGGGCCCCCATCAGTGACGACGCTTTCAGGAGTCAAATGCTGGTTCCAGTTACGGGCACATGCAGCCGCGTCCGACCACTGGCCCTTGTTCTGGGTAACCATCTCCAGACAGCGCACTGCTGCACTGCCCTTGGGGTTTCGAGATAGGATCAGGCCTAAGATACACCGCGTCGCGACATCAATCGCGACCGTAATAACCCAACGGGCTTTCTTGCCATCAAGTCCTGTCGCAAGACGCTCCTCGGGGGTCATCAGCTCCATGAGCAACGGCATCTCGCAAATCGTGGAAGAGTCGACCGTCCACTCATCCATTTCAATCCGCTCGCCAGGCCGGTAAATCGACATACCGCCCAGAGCTGGGCGAAACTTTTTACGCGCGGCCTCGCGCCCGTGACGTTTGAGATAGACCTCATAAGCATCCAATGAGTGGATAGCGCGACGCACGGTCTCATAGCTCGGGATGCGGAGCGCGATTTCTTCAGCCTCTGCCCGTTCTGCATTCCGTTCGCCAAATTCTACCGACATGTTTTCGTGGACGGTTTTCATGGAAGGGCGATCTGCGTGGGCATATTTATAGACATGTTTCCACATGAGCATGCGCTCTACTGGCCCGAGCAGAGACGACCGAGCCGCGCTTGGACATCTGATCGACAAGACCAAGAACACTGAACGCCGTGTCAGCCGCGAGCCAGCGTCGCAAAGTGCGCGGGCTGGGGCGAACCGAAAAGTCCTCTGCTTTGTCGAGCTCGTCAAACCCTGATGGATTGAGATTCTTCGCATATTTAACGGCACGGCCCGCAAGCGCATCCATGTTGTCGCCAATCGACTTGTCGGTTTTCTTCATCTTTTTTTCGCTGAAGAGTGACTTATACGATTCAGTGTAAGCGCTCTTCTTTGAAAGACGGTTTGCGGGCTTTGCACTAAGGTCGGCAATAAACCCTGAAACACCCGTTTTTAAGCGCGCCATGGCTTTTGCCGCGGAATGATACCCGGCATCGCGGCGGATCTGTCCCATCGATGCCAGCCGAGTTACCTGTGCGCGACTTAGGTTGAACGACAATGTGTCGCCGTCTGTGTGCGTAAACACATACCCAGCTTCATTTGCATATTCCAAACGGGCCTCACTGCCCTCGATGTAAATGCGGTCCATCGGATCAAAGCGATAATTGCTAGGCTGATTGTTGAAAGTAACGGTCATTGGATTTGCTTTCTTTTAAAAACTTGGGTCGGAAGGTCGATTTTTTCGTGTTGGACAGGGCAAAGATGATGTGAGCGGATAAAGCGGACCAGCGCGCGAAACCCCTGCCCGCCATGGCCAACGCGGTCCGACAGACACTGAAGCGTTTCGATACCAACCATGTCCGACAGAACTTTTGCTGCGGCGTCATCCACGAGAGGTTCCGGATCGCGCACACCGTGCAACAGCCAGGCATTCGCCAATTCAATCGGATTGAGCATCTTGTCCGTAAGCAACCGCACATCGTGAAAGCGGCCCGATGCACGTGCTTGTTTCGCAATGCGTGGCATCGTGTCGCCAAATGTGCCGCCAGTTCTGGCAAGAGGGCGCACAGCATAACCAATGCGCTTGTCGTCTGTGTGATCGACCACAAAATCGAAGAAATGGTCGTGGCACTCGCCATCGGTGTCATACCATTCGAACGCAACTTGTTCGCGCAGGTTTGCTGTATCACGACTGTCTCTTATACACATCTCCGAGCCCACGAGACCTCTCTACATCTCGT
>CAJXTP010000231.1 GCA_913061335.1 uncultured Loktanella sp. | reverse complement strand
AAACAACGCTTTTGAACATCGTTGCGGGCTTTCTTGCCCCGACATCTGGTGAGATTACGCTGAACGAAAAGCGCGTACACGGCCCCGGCGCAGAGCGCGGCATGGTGTTCCAGCAGGGCGCGTTGTTTGAATGGATGTCCGTGCGTGAAAACGTCGGATTTGGTCCACGCATGAAGGGCATGGCTGAAAAACCAAAGCGCGAGATCGTTGACCACCTTTTGGACGTGGTCGGCTTGCAGGAATTCAAGGAAAAGGCAGTTTACGAGCTGTCTGGTGGTATGCAACAGCGTGTTGCCTTGGCCCGTTGTTTGGCCAATGAACCTGATGTCATCTTAATGGACGAACCACTTGGTGCGCTTGACGCACTGACCCGCGAAAAGATGCAGGGTCTGGTTTTGAAGTTGTGGAAAGAGACTGGCAAGACGATCATTTTGATCACCCACTCTGTGGAAGAAGCATTGCTGTTGGGCGAGCGTCTGATCGTTATGGCCCCGCGTCCGGGTCGTATTCACAAAGAATACAATCTGCCGTTTGCTGAGATGGGCGTTGGTCAAGACCTGCGTGAAGTCAAAAAGCATCCTGATTTTGCGTCAACCCGTGAAGAGATCTTGTCGATGATCTGGGATATGGAAGAAGAGATTATGGGAGGGGCCGCCAAATGACACTGATCGCTGATCTTTGGGCCGAGCTATACGCCGTCCTGACCACCCTTGTGGGTGCCGCCCCGTATATTGTTGGATATGTCTTGCTGATCCTGCTTTGCGGGTTCATCTGGTCGACCATCAAGCGGATGCTGACGCCAAAATCCGACTATGGGTCACTGAAGACTGTGACGTTTGGCGACGAAAGCTCTGTTACGTCTGATACCGTTGCGTCTGTTGTGTCGATCGTGCTGATTTTCGTACTTTGGGGCACGTTTACCGGGTCGAAATTCCTTCCTGGCTTTATGCATGTGCCCGGTGCTTTTGAGGGGACCAGCAGCTTTACCTATACGGTTGAAGCTGGTGGTCAGTCTGATGACGCCACTGTGGCGATCACGGTGTTCCCGACAGGCGAAGAGGTTGCCGCCCCTGCCATTGAGGCGGGCGAAGGTTTTGCCAAAAACGACGCGCTGGCATTGCCTGTTTACCGGTCCGAACTATTGCGGGTTGATCGCAATGATACATTGGGCCGCGATGCGGGTGCATTGATTACTGCTGTTGATGGCCAATCGATTGCGCCAGGCGGGCAAGTGAATGTTGACTTTGGCGTTGTCTCTATGACGGCCAAGGGCACGCTGAACATCAAGCCGTCAACCGGTTGGCAGATGGAGCCGATTTGGTTGCCATCACCAGAGGCTGTGTTGTCTCGTTTGCGCGAGATTGCCACGTCTGGGTTCCGTAACTCGACCTTGGCTGAACACCTTGGGTTCTCGTTGTTTCGGGTGATCGTCGGGTTCATGCTGGGTGCGATTGTCGGTATTCCGCTGGGCTATGCGATGGGCTTGTCGAATTGGTTCCGTGGTTGGTTTGATCCGATTGTGGAATTCATGCGTCCTGTCCCGCCGCTTGCTTTGATTCCGCTTGTGATCATTTGGGCTGGTATTGGCGAAGTCGGTAAGATCATTCTGTTGTTCCTTGCCGCCTTGTGGATCATGGCCATCGCCGCCCGTTCGGGCGTGTCCGGTGTGCGTATTTCCAAGGTACATGCGGCCTATTCGCTGGGCGCATCCAAGTGGCAGATCATGCGTCACGTCATCATCCCTAACTCGCTGCCTGAGATTTTCACAGGTGCCCGTGTTGCGATGGGTGTGTGCTGGGGGACTGTTGTGGCTGCCGAATTGGTTGCGGCTGAAAAGGGGGCTGGCATGACGATCATGGTTGCGTCCAAGTTCCAGTCGACGGACATCGTGCTGATGGGGATCATCCTGATTGGTATCATCGGTTTCACCATCGATATGCTGATGCGCTGGGCCGAACGGTGGTTGGTGCCTTGGAAGGGCAAGGGCTGATCGCTTGCTGATTTGATTTTGAAGAAGGCGGGGCATGTCCCCGCCTTTTTTGTGGGTTGAGCACAACTTTTGGGTGAGCTACGTCTTGGTGATGGAACAGATATCTGACGCAACTTTGCTAATTGCGGGCCTTATTGGCTTGGCCTTCGTGTACGTCGTGTTGGCCCTGCGTACCCGTCGTCAGGTACAGCCAAAGGCTGACGCCGTTCCACCCAATGCGATTATTGTGGACGGGTCGAACGTGATGCATTGGGGCGGCGATCCGTCGCTGCAAGTTTTGACGGGTGTTATCAATAGGATCGCTGATTTGGGCCTGACCCCTGTGGTCGTGTTTGATGCCAGTGTCGGGCACCGCCTTATGGGCCGTTATATGCACGGCGACGCGATGGCCAAGCTGATTGGGCTGCCCGCTGCGCATGTCTATGTGGTGCATAAGGGCGTGGTGGCGGATGAGGTTATTCTTGACTTGGCCCAAAAACACGGCCTGAAAGTGGTCAGCAACGACCGCTTCCGCGACTGGTCTGTGAAGTTCCCGATTGTGAAGAAACGTGGCCGGATGATGCGCGGTACGTGGAAGGGCGGGAATGTTGTTTGGGGGAAGCGGTAAGGTTGTTCACTAACTACCGAATGCTAAAAACTAAGCCGTCATGACACTTCAAATGTAACAAGTTTACCTCTTGTCGCAAACATTAAAATTGCGAGGATTACCGTTCCCAATATCCACACGAAAAAACCGCCCACTGCCATGACGCCACCACCAATTGCTGCACCTGCTTGGCAAGCGGTTTCGGCGCATTCGGAGGACACTTGATCAACTGCCTGAAAGTTAGCAACAACCAATCCGACCATAGCAAGTTGAAACAACCAAAATCCAACCTGCCAGACGCGCCCAAAAAAGCCACGTTGATGTTTTGTTACAGTAGTTTTTTTCAATTTAACCAATTTATACACTCCAAAAATATAGACAAACCGTAAAACTGGGCTGCTCGAATTACAAGTTATAAGTGCATCATCACTATTAAATCTACCTAAGCGTGCTTCGGGTGAAAGTTGGTATTAGGGTCAAATTTCTCTCATGACTTTTTCCCTCCCCAGCCACTTTTCCCGCCGCGTTGCCCTGGTTTCCCTCCGGTGCTGCGGCCTGATTTTACTTTGCTGTCTTCGACCGCTTTATCGACGGCGTATTGGCGCGCCATGGGGTCGTCGGCGATGGTGAGTTCGACGGCTTCTAGGCGTTTGACCTCGTCGCGCAGGCGCGCGGCTTCTTCGAATTCTAGGTTCTCGGCGGCTTTGCGCATGTCTTTACGCATCCCTTCGAGGACGGTTTTGATGTTGCCGCCGCCAAGCCCTTTGCCGATTTTCGCGGTGACCCGAGATTGATCGGTGTCGCCTTTGTAAAGGCCCGCAAGGATGTCTTCGACGTTCTTTTTCACGGTCATCGGGGTGATGTTGTGTTCAATGTTATAGGCGTGCTGGCGTTTGCGCCGCCGTTCGGTCTCGTCCATTGCACGTTCCATCGATCCGGTGATCCGGTCGGCGTACATGATGACGCGCCCGTCGACGTTCCGTGCGGCGCGCCCGATGGTTTGCACCAGCGAGGTTTCAGAGCGCAAAAAGCCCTCTTTGTCGGCGTCCAGGATCGCCACCAGCCCGCATTCGGGGATGTCGAGCCCTTCGCGTAGCAGGTTGATCCCGATCAGCACGTCAAACGCCCCAAGCCGCAGATCGCGCAGGATTTCGATCCGTTCAATCGTGTCGATATCGGAGTGCATATAGCGCACGCGGATGCCCTGTTCGTGCATGTATTCGGTCAGGTCTTCGGACATCCGTTTGGTCAGGGTCGTGACCAGAATGCGCATGCCAAGCGCGGTCACTTTGCGGACTTCATCGAGCAGGTCGTCGACTTGCGTCGTCACGGGCCGGATTTCGATCACGGGGTCAAGCAGGCCCGTAGGCCGGATGATTTGTTCGGTGAAAACGCCGCCGGTCTGTTCCATTTCCCACTTGGCGGGGGTCGCGGATACAAACACCGATTGCGGGCGCATGGCGTCCCATTCCTCGAATTTCAGCGGCCGATTGTCCATGCATGATGGCAGCCGGAAGCCGTGTTCGGCCAGCGTCATTTTGCGTCTAAAGTCACCCTTATACATGCCGCCGATTTGCGGAATCGATACGTGGGATTCGTCTGCGAATACGATGGCGTTGTCGGGAATGAATTCGAATAATGTGGGCGGTGGTTCGCCCGGCGCGCGGCCTGTGAGGTAGCGGGAATAGTTTTCGATGCCGTTGCAGACGCCGGTTGCTTCTAGCATTTCGAGGTCAAAATTGCAGCGTTGTTCGAGCCGCTGTGCCTCGAGTAGTTTGCCTTCGCCAACCAATTGGTCGAGCCGCATCCGCAGTTCTTTTTTGATGCCGATCATGGCTTGCATCATGGTTGGTTTGGGGGTGACGTAATGCGAGTTTGCGTAGATCCGCACCTTGTCGAATTTGTCGGTTTTCTGCCCTGTCAGCGGGTCGTATTCGGTGATGGATTCAAGTTCTTCGCCAAAGAATGACAGCGACCATGCACGGTCGTCTAAATGGGCTGGCCAGACTTCGAGGTTGTCGCCGCGCACCCGAAAGCAGCCGCGCTGGAACCCTGCGTCGTTGCGTTTGTATTGCTGGGCGACGAGGTCGGCGATGATTTGCCGTTGGTCGTACATTTGGCCGACGTGGATGTCTTGGGTCATGGCCCCGTAGGTTTCCACCGAGCCGATCCCATAAATGCACGACACCGAG
>CAJXTP010000230.1 GCA_913061335.1 uncultured Loktanella sp. | reverse complement strand
GGCCTATAACAGGTATTTTGCTTTTGGCAAACGCTTTAGACGCTCACCATAGGCGACTGCCTAGTACATGGCCATACCGCCATTCACATGCAAGGTCGCCCCTGTCATATATCCGGCCTCAGTGCTGGCAAGAAAAACCACGGCGGCGGCAATTTCATCAGCCTCGCCCATCCGGCCAGCAGGCACTTGCGTCAATATCCCTGACTTTTGATCGTCGTTCAATTTATCGGTCATTGCCGTGGTAATAAAGCCCGGCGCGACGCAATTGACGGTGATGCCGCGGCTTGCGACCTCATAGGCGATCGACTTTGACATGCCGACGACGCCAGCCTTAGACGCCGCGTAGTTAGCCTGCCCCGGATTGCCGGTGGACCCCACGATAGACGAGATGTTGATAATACGTCCCCAACGGGCTTTCATCATGCCGCGAATGGCCCCTTTGCACAGGCGCATCGTCGAGGTCAGATTGACCTCAAGCACCGATGACCATTCGTCGTCAGACATGCGCATAAACAGATTATCACGGGTAATTCCGGCGTTATTGACCAAAATATCAACCGATCCCATCGCCGCGATCGCCGCCTTCGGCAGCGCGGTCACAGCCTCTGCATCAGACAAATTGCACGGCAAAACATAGGCGCGTTCGCCCAGTTCAGCAGCCAAAGCCTCCAGCGGTTCAATCCGCGTACCTGACAAGCCAACGTTAGCCCCCTGTGCGTGCAACGATTTGGCAATTGCGCCGCCGATACCGCCAGATGCGCCTGTAATAAGTGAATTTTTTCCTGTAAGATCAAACATTTATAGCTCCCTTTTAACCTTCCATCATTGCAGCGACAGCTGCCGTAATATCATCAGGTGTCCCCACAGCTTTTGTTGCGATCGACTTGTCGATGCGCCGGATCATGCCAGACAATGCCTTGCCAGCGCCAATTTCCCAAATTTCGGTCACGCCCTGTGTGGCCATGTAACCCACGCTTTCACGCCAACGCACAGACCCTGTGACTTGTGCGACCAGCAGTGACCGGATTTCAGCCGGATCAGTGACCGTCGTCGCCGCAACATTAGCGACCAACGGCACGGTCGGTGCAGTGATCTCGACGCCATCCAAGGCGCTGGCCATCACATCAGCGGCAGGTGCCATCAAACTACAGTGGAATGGCGCGCTGACTGGCAATAACATCGCCCGCTTTGCACCCTTTTCCTTAGCAATAATCAACGCGCGTTCGACAGCGGCCTTATGGCCAGACACGACAACTTGGCTTGGGTCATTATCGTTAGCCGCTTGGCAAACTTCGCCTTGCGCGGCTTCTTCAGCCACAGCTTGGGCAGTTTCAAAATCCAGACCCAGAAGCGCTGCCATAGCACCAATACCAACAGGAACAGCTTCTTGCATTGCTGTACCACGCACCCGCAATAAGCGCGCAGTATCAGACAATGAAAGCGCACCAGCGGCGGCAAGAGCGGTATATTCGCCCAGCGAATGACCCGCCACAAACGATGCCGCACTGATGTCGACACCTTCCGACGATAGCGCACGCATGGCTGCAATTGACGTGGCCATAAGCGCGGGTTGCGCGTTACGGGTCAGCGTCAAATCAGCGATATCGCCGTCCCAAATAAGGGCTGAGAGGTCCTCGTTTAGGGCTTCGTTTACTTCGTCGAAAACGGCTTTGGCGGCTGGGTAGGCGTCGGCGAGTGCTTTGCCCATGCCTATTGTTTGGGCGCCTTGGCCTGGAAATACAAATGCACGCATTGCGGCGTCTCCGTCCCTGTTTGTTTATTTTCAATACGACTAGCCCGTGCAGCACCTTGTGACAAGGTTGCGCACAAACGCACAGGTGACGCGCACGGATAGGTCTATCGTTTATGCATCTGCGCCGTATGTTGATCCGATCAAAAACACAAAGGCAACTGATTATGACCACGACTGCTTACTCAAGCCAAACCAAAATTTTTCACTGGCTCACGGCACTATTGATCATCGCGATTATCCCGCTGGGCGTTATTGCAGGGCAGCTGCCCATTGATACCGATGCACAGGTTGCCACCAAAACGATGTTGTTTTCGTTGCATAAAACGCTTGGCGTCACCGTATTTATCGTTGCGCTCGCGCGGATCGGGTATGCATTGACGCAATCCAAACCCGCTGGATTACATCCGGAGCGCAAACTGGAAACGCTGCTGGCCGAGGTGGTGCATTGGCTGCTTTATATCTCGCTCGTTGCCGTGCCATTGTCGGGCTGGATACATCATTCTGCGGCTGCGATAGCCGCGCCGATTTGGATTCCTTTTGCGCAATCGCTGCCATTTGTACCAACAGATCCAACGGTTTCCGACTTTTTCCGCGGCCTGCATTGGCTGTGGTCCAAGATTATGGTGGCGTCAATTTTGCTACATTTCGCAGGCGCGATGAAGCATCATTTTATCGACAAAGACGACACGCTGCGCCGGATGTGGTGGGTAAATAACGTATATGTTTCGCATAAGAAAAGCATAAGTTACTTTCCGCCATTCATCGCAGCGGGTATTTTCGTTGTTGTGGCCGCAATAGGGGCTGGCGCGGGCATATTGAGCCATGAAAAATCTGACGCCCCTGCCCTTGCCGCTGTTGCATCCGACTGGCGCGTCACCGACGGCACAATCGGGATCACGGTCAAACAATTGGGCAACGATGTATCTGGTAGTTTCGACGACTGGGTGTCGGTCATCATCTTTGATGAGACGGCAGACACGGACGCCGGATCAGTGCAGACGACAATCAATATCGCGTCGCTTTCACTGGGATCGGTGACATCGCAGGCAATGGGCCGCGATTTCTTTGACCAAGGCCAGTTTCCCAATGCGGTGTTCGCCGCTGATCTGATCCGCGAAGGCGGCACTTATGTGGCGGATGGGACGTTGTCGATCAAAGGGATTACAGTGCCTGTATCAATGCCATTTGCGGTATCTGTGGACGACAATACCGCGACAATGACCGGCACTGTGCAGTTAGACCGCCGCGATTTCACAATTGGGGAAAGCATGATGGACGAAGGCAACCTAGGTTTTATGGTCACCGTGCAGATCAGCCTTGCTGCCACGCGCGAATGAAAAAGGGGCCGCGCTGATTGATCAGCGCGACCCCTAAATTCTTCAGATGAACTGATTATTCAGCTTTCATCGCCTCGATTGAGATCATGATTTGGACTTCGTCGCTAACAAACGGCGCAAAGTTACCGACGTTAAAGTCGGACCGCAGAACAGTTGTTGTGGCATTGAAACCAGCCCATGGCTTTTCCGCCATCGGATGCGTTCCTGCTTGGTTCATGGTCGCGTCCAACACGACGGATTTTGTGACGCCATTTAATGTTAGATCGCCAGTGATCATCGCTGTACTGTCGCCTGTGACCGCGATGCCAGTTGACGCAAACGTGACCATGTCACCCTCTGATGCACCAAAGAAATCAGCTGACATGAAGTGACCGAACCGTTGTTCCCAACCTGTCAGCATGGACATTACGGGGAAGGAAACGTTCACGGATGATGCTGCTGGATCTTCTTGGTCGAAGGCAATTTCGCCGTCAAAACCGGAGAACATTCCATAGGATGTTGAGTAACCTAAGTGATTGTAATTGAAAACAATTTGGCTGTGACTTGCATCAAGCACATAGGCTTCTGGCGCGGATGTTGCAGTGGTGGCAATTGCGGCCAAAAGGGCTGCGGCGGTAAGGTGTTTAATCATAGGTCGTCTCCTGAGTTTATCTATGCAATCTAAAATGGCATGGATTTCGCTCAGGGCAATTGCGCAAAACTGAACACTGTCTGTGTGCGCAGATGTTGATCAATCAAGCGTCAGACAAACTGCGGGCGAACAGCCTGGTAGCTGCGCCCAGTGTTCGCGCGCAGTAGATCACGGTCCAACCGTGCATAAAGCGTACCAATTTGAGGCTCTGTTCCCTGCGCAATTACAAACGCGATTCCGGTGTCTGATTGTTTTAACACGAGTGCCACTTTTTCAGGTCCACATGGCGTGATCGCCATATCGCAAAAAGCGTCAAACCCATATTGTCCGATTAACCGCGATGACCCGCTACGGTTTAGCATGACTTCGCGGATTTCACCGAGGTTCTGATCAATCTGAAATTCTACTATCCGGCCATGGTTTGCATAATTGATCAGCAAATACCCGATGGCCGCAAACAAGGCACTAAGCCCAGCACGCATGCCAATCGTGTCCGATTGGATAATTGAACTTGGCACCACCCAAAGCCCGAATGCCGCAGCAAAAAAGGCAGCGCCGAAAAGGAATGCTGCCAATTGTAGCAAAATGACCCCAGCTTGCACGTTTACAGTATTGCGCAACGTGAACCCCCAATAGGTTTCCGTCAAAACTGGCCCGCAGTTTGTCTGGAATACATCAATTGTCGGAATGCTTGGTGCTTGGCAGCCGGAAGTATCAGTCATGTCTTTTAACCCCTTTGATTTAACCTCATTGTAGGGGCAAATCGGGCGTAAAAGCGGCAACACAAAGGCTCTGTTAAGATTCTGTTAAGCCTTCGAGGCAAATCAGCCCGAAACCCTTGCAAAACAGGCAGTCTATGGTTGCGCCTCACCCCCTGCGATGTATAAGGCCGCAATCTTACTGTGAAGATTTGAACCGCGTAGTCTCTCGTGGGTGGGGTGCAGTAAGATCGTTTGCCCCTCCCTATGAAATACGCTGATATAATGAATGGAGCACACATGCCGCTATATGAGCATGTTATGATTTCGCGTCAGGACTTGTCCAACAC
>CAJXTP010000229.1 GCA_913061335.1 uncultured Loktanella sp. | reverse complement strand
AGATGTAGAGAGGTCTCGTGGGCTCGGAGATGTGTATAAGAGACAGCCCAAGGCCGAGGCACCAAAAGCCGCCGCAGCAGCAGCACCCGCAGCCGCAAAAGACGTCGAAGATGCCCCCTCGGCGAAAAAGCTGATGGCGGAAAACAACCTGACGGACGTTGACGGCACCGGCAAAGATGGCCGCGTGATGAAAGAAGATGTGCTTAAGGCATTATCTGGTTCGGCCCCAGCGCCTACGGCGACTGCGCCCACCCCAGCACGTGCCCAGTCAGATGCCCCCCGTGAAGAGCGCGTCAAAATGACCCGCCTGCGCCAGACCATCGCCAAGCGCCTCAAGGAATCCCAGAACACCGCAGCGATGCTCACCACCTATAACGAGGTCGACATGACCGAGGTGATGGCCCTGCGCACGCAATACAAAGACCTGTTCCTGAAAAAGCACGGCGTCAAACTTGGCTTCATGTCCTTCTTCACCAAGGCTTGCATCCACGCGTTAAATGAAGTCCCAGAGGTCAACGCCGAAATCGACGGCACCGATGTGGTTTACAAGAAATTCGTCAACATGGGCATCGCGGCTGGCACGCCGACCGGCCTCGTGGTCCCTGTGATCAACGACGCCGATCAGATGTCATTCGCGGGCATCGAGAAAGCAATCAGCGTCATGGGCGGCAAAGCCCGCGACGGCAAACTGTCGATGGCCGACATGCAAGGCGGCACATTCACCATCTCCAACGGTGGCGTCTACGGCTCGCTGATGTCCTCGCCCATCCTGAACCCCCCGCAGTCCGGCATCTTGGGCATGCACAAAATCCAAGACCGCCCGATGGCAATCAACGGCGAAGTCGTGATCCGCCCCATGATGTATCTGGCCCTGTCCTACGACCACCGGATCGTCGACGGCAAAGGTGCTGTGACATTCCTCGTGCGCGTCAAAGAAGCGCTCGAAGACCCACGTCGCCTCCTCATGGACCTTTAGGAACAATAACTATGACCGAAGCGCAACTTATCGCCAAATTGAAACTCGCTTGGCATCAAGCGGGAGAAAAGAAAGTTGCGTTAAGTATTCATCTTTTTGGTATCGACTTTGCGCATCAGCTCAAGGGGCATCGAATTGAAGACATATGCATTGGAGCCGAAGTTCCAAAGTCATATGGCACGGAGATTCGGAAAGGCATTCGTCTTTCCGAATTTGTTGAACGGAAAGAATGCCCCCCGAACTCACCCTCGCAGCCGTCATCCCATACATCCAATTCGCACTGATGTCGCAGCCCATCCGTGCTATCGTCGCCCAAACAACGCCACTTAGGGCCCCAAAATGAACCTCCACCTCGCCCGCCTCATGCGCCGTTTTGGACGCAGGCCAAGTCCGGCCCGCCCATCAAAACCGGTCGCCAACAGAACTGATCTGATCGCAGTGCAGTCGGCGTTGGCACGCGAAACCGGCGGGATCATGGATATTAAACACCCCGACGCAGCATTTGCGCCAGTGGAAACCCGGCTTATATCCAAACCGCGCGGAACAATTTTTGCGTTTAGCGGGCTGTCAGGCGTTATGGGCATGCCCGTGAAAAACTTTGCAGACTCGCTTAAAAATTTCCGCAAGGATTTGGTATTCATCAAGGATTTTCACCAAGATTGGTTTCAAAGCGGGCTGACAGGCGTGGCCGACAACCGGACCGAGATGGCCAATTTCCTGCATACGAATTTTGGTGGATGCCCGCGCCCTTGGCTGTTTATCGGCAGCAGCGCAGGCGGTTTTACGGCGATGCACATGGGGCTAACATTAGGAGCCGAACGGATTGTTGTTTTCAGCCCACAAACTCACATTGATGCAGCGACCTTCGAACATTACCGCCATGAAAGCCCCGACGCCGCTGGCTTTGACGCAAGCGATCCGGACAACGACCTGTTGAACCACCCCGAATTGGGTAGCCCGGATAGCAAGGTTTCCTTCTACTATTCAGACCTGTCCAGTTACGATCATGCACAGGCCGCGCGACTGTTCGGCACATCAAACATCGCATTTCACCCCGTGGATACGACTTGGCACAACTCTGCCTCTGCATTGAAAAAAGCAGGCATGCTTAAGGCGACTTTTAAATGACCCCCGAACTCACCGCCCTCACCCTCGCAGCCCTCCTCCAATGCATCCAGTTCGCCCTCATGGCGGTCCCTGCAAACTTGGAACTTGGTGTTGGAAAAACATCATCGCCGCGTGACCACGACCGCCTTGGCAAACCCATTATCGACCTACTCTCGACCAAAACGGCGCGCCTCGCCCGCGCCATGAACAACCATTTCGAGGCGCTGATCCTGTTCGCCGTCGCCGTCACCGTGGTCAGCCTATCAGACCAAACCAACGCCTTCACCACCGCCTGCGCCTACACGTATCTGGTCGCGCGCGTTCTCTATATTCCTGCATATTATTTCGGCTGGACCCCATGGCGGTCGCTGATCTGGTTTACTGGATTTTTCGCAACTATGCTTATCTTAATCGCGGCAATCATTTAAAATTCGACATATGCGAAACTTATGTAGAACTTATGCAATAATTACGCCCCAATCGGCCAAAATCGACCCAAGGAGAGACCCATGTCCAGCTACGACGTCATCATTATCGGTGCAGGCCCCGGCGGCTATGTATCTGCAATTCGCTGTGCCCAATTGGGTCTGAAAACTGCCATCGTCGAGGGGCGTGACACACTTGGCGGCACCTGCCTTAACGTTGGCTGCATCCCGTCCAAGGCGATGCTGCACGCGACCGAAATGCTGCACGAAGCCGAACATAACTTCGCAGAAATGGGCCTTAAGGGTAAGACGCCTTCCGTCGACTGGAAACAGATGTTGACCTACAAGGAAAACGTTGTCGGTCAAAACACTGGCGGCATCGAATTCTTGATGAAAAAGAACAAGATAGACTGGATCAAAGGCTGGGGATCGATCCCCGCAGCGGGCAAAGTCAAAGTCGGCGACGACACCCATGATGCCAAGCATATCATTGTCGCATCAGGGTCCGAACCCGCATCTCTGCCCGGCGTTGAGGTGGACGAGAAAACTGTCGTGACCTCCACCGGCGCGCTTGAATTGGGCAAAATTCCGAAATCCATGGTTGTGATCGGCGCAGGCGTCATCGGCCTTGAATTGGGTTCGGTTTATGCCCGCCTTGGCACCGACGTCACCGTCGTCGAATTCCTTGATACCATCACACCCGGCATGGACAAAGACATTGTGCGTGCTCTCAAAAGAGCGCTGGAAAAACAAGGGCTTAAGTTCGTTCTTGGGGCTGCTGTGCAAGGGACGACGATCAAGAATAACAAGGCCACCGTCACGTATAAACTGCGCAAAGACGACAGCGAACACAGCCTGCAAGTCGACACCGTTTTGGTCGCCACAGGCCGCAAACCGTTCACCAAAGGGCTCGGTTTGGAAGACCTCGGCGTCGCAATCTCGGACCGCGGCCAGATCAAAACTGACGATCATTACCGGACCAATATCGCAGGCATCTACGCTATCGGTGACGCGATCGACGGACCGATGTTGGCGCATAAAGCCGAAGACGAAGGCATGGCCGTCGCCGAAGGCATCGCAGGCCAGCACCCACATGTGAATTACGGCGTCATCCCTGGCGTGATCTACACCCACCCCGAAGTTGGCACTGTCGGACAGTCCGAGGACGTGCTGAAAAAGGAAGGCCGCAAAATCAAAGTCGGCAAGTTTTCCTTTATGGGCAACGCCCGCGCCAAGGCGAATTTCATGGGCGATGGCTTTGTGAAAATTATCGCGGACGCTGAAACTGACCGCATCCTTGGGGCGCATATCATCGGCCCAATGGCAGGCGATCTGATCCACGAAATCTGCGTCGCAATGGAATTTGGCGCCGCTGCAGAAGATCTCGCGCGGACCTGTCATGCGCACCCAACATACTCCGAAGCAGTGCGCGAAGCCGCCCTTGCTTGCGGCAACGGTGCCATCCACGCATGACACCAGAGGTAACCTTACTCATTGTAAACGCTATATTTTTAGCGTTTGCATACCTCTGGGTTTACCCTAATCTTACGACCAAAACGATCAACTTGATCTTGATTTATGATGCGATCATCAGCTGCGCGGCGCTTCTTGTCGCGGGGCTTTTGTTCTGGGGAAGCGGCACCAATTTTGGTCTGATTTTCTTCACGTCAAATTGGGCCGTGTTCGCGATTATCACGCTTGGTCTTATGGAACTTCCGCTGTTTGCGTGGTTCGCCAAAAAGCACGACCTCCACATTTAGCCCTTCAGCATGCGCAGCCCTTGGGTCGCGTCAGTGCGCACGGCCAGCCGCAACCCCGGATCATCTCCTGCTTTCAAGGCGGCCAATATCAACCGATG
Organism: uncultured Loktanella sp.; assembly: GCA_913061335.1. Taxonomy (GTDB): domain Bacteria; phylum Pseudomonadota; class Alphaproteobacteria; order Rhodobacterales; family Rhodobacteraceae; genus Yoonia. The sequence goes on along the minus strand of CAJXTP010000229.1, from coordinate 468 downwards.
ATGATACGGCGGCTCTGTCCGGTTTAACCGGCCATAAAGCGCACGCATCGTTGGCCCCAACTGCAACCAAACCGTTTCAGTCATGGCCAGCATCGCAGGCGCTTGGGCCCGTAAATACAGGGTGCGATGGAACTCCAAATTCATCCGGATATAGCCCGATGCATCATGGCGGGCGACCATTTGGCTGATGCCGTTGTTGATCGTCTCCAACCGCTCAATCAGGGCAAAATGGGCGCGCGGCAGGGCACGCGTGGCCAATTCTGGCTCCAACATCGCGCGCAGTGTCGCCAGTTCTTCGATCCGTTCATTCGACAGCTCTGGCGTGGACACGCGGCCCGACGATGACAGGAATAACGCACCTTCAGCCACCAACCGTCGCACCGATTCGCGCGCAGGCGTCATCGACACATCATAGGTCTTTCCGATACCGCGCAAAGTTAACGCCTCTCCTGGTTCCAGTTCACCATG
>CAJXTP010000228.1 GCA_913061335.1 uncultured Loktanella sp. | reverse complement strand
GCGCCCGCTGGTCCCGTCCTCGACAAGCGCACGGGACAACGACTGCTGCTGACTGAGGTTCTCAACCGCCCTTACGAAGCCATTTGCGATACCGTCGACGAGCCCAGCCGCCTCTCGGCGTTTGGCCACCGACTTCGTCAAACCGTTTTCGCCAGCTGCAATCAAGCGGGTTAACGCATCCGGGTTCAATTGGTCAAGGCACTTGAGATTGTCGTTTATGTAGTGCGTCGCGTATTCGTCCGCATGTTCCAAATCCTCCGATACGAAGAGCGCCCGCAACTCGGCGTCCTCACAAAGCCACTTTGCCGAGCTAAGGGTCCAGATCAGATCCAACCGACCTATCGGGAGACTGGTTTCCTTTCGGATGGCCATTGCCTCCATCAAAAGATCGTTGAGTGAGCTCACATGGGACGACAGCTGTCTTTGCAGGCTGCTTGCAAGGGCAAGATGGTCTGTTCGCGTGGTGACGCTATCAAGATCTTTGAGCGCTGCACGAATTTCACTAAAGAGACGGCGTATCTCGGCCGCCTGCATCATCGAACCTATTTCGCGGACATCCTCGCGCAGAGTGCCAAGATTGTTCTCGATGGCATTCAGCCGCATGTTCATAATCGCAAAGCCGGCAATCGACACGCCTACCCCGATTCCAGTGAGGGCCATGTTGGCGAATTGCAGGTTTTGAACCAGACCCATGCCCTGTTCCAGTCTCCCGATGCCAGACTTAATTTGTTCACTTTGAACAACCCCGATTGCTCCAAGCGGCGAAAATCCCGTTTGTGCTATGGTGCCACCGACCTGAGCAAACGCGTTGAAAAAACCTAGCGTCGGCTGGACATGCGCCAGGATTTTGCCCGACGCTACCTCCTTGATGAGCGCGCCTACTACCTCAGCTTCACCGGATGATATTCGACTAAAAACGCTGAGTGGAATTTCGTAGAGAAGGGGCATCAGAAGGTCTCCAATTTGGCTTCGAGCCTGCGCAATGTGGCGGCTTGTAGATCGGCAACGAGACTGCGCTTACCCGACGCAAGCCCATAACCCAGCGCCACGGTTAGAGCTCGACCTTGAAGACGGTTCACAAGGTGTAAACGGTTTTTTTTGCCAAGCCATTTGACACCGCTCCCTCCTGTGAATGTGGCCACAGCAAGACCGGCCCCTCCCACTGCAACTATTGGCCAAGAAATGCTGGCGGTCGTAAAGACAAAGAAGGACGTCGTGCTGACCGTCGCGAGTGAAATAACACCGGGTATCGCGGCAAGAGAGGCCGCAAGAACACCGGCTCCGGCGAGCGCAGGGCGCGCAACACGCAAGGCCTCTCCTAAGGAGCCTTTCTCTGATGTTGACGTGATGAGTTCTCCGATTTCCTCTTCCATCTGCGCCTCAACAAGACTGGCGGTTTGCTTCGCCCAAGGCTCAAAGAGCTCCTTCCAAAGACCATCGGAAAAGATCTGTGCCTTGCTCGCACTGATGGTCGGCATCGAAGCCACCGTTGTTTCAATGTTCGCCATGAGTTCAGGGAGAGCGTCTTCAATGACTATGGTGATTTCTTCGAAGCGAGCCTGTTTCCACCGGATCATTTTGAGCTCGGAAATCGGGTAGAGCGAAATGATCGGTTCTGATATCGTCATAGCGATTTATGTGGGGTTTGGTGTGGGCTCGTCAAATTAGATAATCCTCAAATTAATGCATACTACCGATGACATAGGTTACTCTTCAAGCCTTTTCCGAGGCGGTTCTCTTGTCTCGGAGTGGCATAGCAGGTGGACGGGGGAACACGCCTACCCAACCGTTGCACCTCAGTCTGAAAGACGCCAGCCACCGATTTCAAAGATTCACTATTTTGATCGAATCTTGCGAATTGGGTGTTCTGCGCAGTGCAGACGTTAAAGACCAGCGCAGCGAACGTCTGCATTCCGCCCGTAGTGTAAGAAAGTCTTTCACGCGGATAAGGTTCTCACAACTACGGCGATCATTAGAAAGACCGCTGAGTTGAAGATCTATTAGGTTGTCTTTATATCCAAACCAAAAGCGGTGGAAACCAAAAGCGGTGGAAATAGAACACCAATCCCTTCCGCGAACCAAGCCATCCCCATCACATTCAGACACCCCTTCTAGGACTTCGTAAAACATCTAAATGGGACGCCTCGCCCACCAGTATATAGGTATACGTGCAGCCATTCCCCGGTGGTAGGTAGATCCGACGCTGATGTGAGGTTTTCCCACAACAGCCATTCACACACATCGCCATCTTAGCGTGTTATTCTTTGCCATTGATCCGGCAACGCCACCCAGAATAACCTTGTCGAGCCTCCCGTCGACGGATTTATCTTCATCAAAGGTTCCAACAATGCCATCCATCAAATCATTATCACCTGATGACCCACTTCTGCTTACCTCACCGCTGGTCAGAGGCGTGCTGAGGACCGCCGAATACATCGAGGCCAACGGTGGTATCGGATTGACAACATCGGGGGCCTTTAATCGAAAGTTTGTGCATTGGGCCGCTGCTGCATTCGACTGGCCCGGTTACTCCGAAGAAGATCTGTTTGCTGTTAACAGGGTTCTAAATGAATGGGATTTCCCGCCCGTGGGTGACATTCACGTCCTGTTAAAAGTGCTGAAGCTTGGGCGGCACTACAAGGGTAAATTCGTGCTGACCAAAGCAGGCAAAGACTTGGTAGCAGACCCAGGGCGCTTATTCTCACAGTTGGCACCCCATTTTCTGTTTCGTTTGGATCACGGCGCCCATCTACGGGCAGAAGACCAAATCTTGGGTAACTGGGATATTTTTCTCAATGTCATCAATGTCGAGGCGGACCATGGCACAAGTCGTTTAGCCCTGCGAAAAACCCTCTACGGTGATCCGGACCCATCGGGATCATTTTATGATGCGACGGCATCGGTGCTCTATGTCACAGTTTTACGCCCACTCTGCTGGGCCGGACTTCTCGCAGAAGGGCCTCCAGACGGATCACCGTCAAACGAAACGTTCACCAAAACTGAACTATGGCGACGAACACTTCGATTGGATACTGACAAGCACCTGAGGCCACGCGTGGTTCACTGACGTAACCCATCCGGTTAGACCAATATTCCGTTCGCCATTTTGCCCCTCGACACAGCGACCTAGAGGGGTCTTACATGCGCCACCTGCCCCACCCTCACATCGACCCGCTGCCGGGTTAGTCCTGCGCGTGGCGCCTCACCGAACGACTGGGAGGTCTGCCAGCCGCGTCGTATATCGCGGGCTTCGGTGTTCAGCACGATGCTGCCACGTCCGCTTCACGCCTTCGCTTGCAAGCACCATCGTTTTTTTACCGAACCTGTCGTTGATTTGATCGAGGGCCAGCATCGCCGCGTTCTCATTTGTGCGCGGCACGTCAAACAGCGTGCGCGGGCGATCCTCTATAGGCAGAAGATCATCAAGCATCACGCCCGCTTTGGTAAACCCAAACTTAGCGCCCTGCCCCTTTGGCCAAGCGGACTCTGCACACCGCCGTGCCGCTTGCACCAAATCGAATGTATCTGACGACATAGGAACGATCCGCGTTGATCGTGATCCAGCATATTGTGGCTTGTCTGGTCTATGCCGGTTGGTGTGGAAGAAGACAGTCAGCGTTCCCGCCACAAGACCATGCTGACGCAGCTTTTCTGCAGCGCGGGTTACATGCGCAGATACGGCTTGAAACACCGTGTCAAAATCCATCATTGGCTGACCTGACGATCGGGTGACTGCCATGCCTTTGCGTTGTGGCTCTACATCACCGAAAGCAATGCATGGCTCGCCCTGCAGTTCGAGCACCGTCCGCTCCAAAACGACTGAGCCTACTGCCCGCGCTTGCTTTGTCGGCATCGCCCGTAAATCGGCCGCAGTATGGATACCCAGTTTTTGTAGCTTGGCGTTGGTTTTGCGACCAATCCCCCAAATGTCACCAACAGGAACCATAGGGAGAAACCAGTCGACTAACGTATCCTCCATAATATCTAACACCCCGCCAAAAATTGGGTTCTTCTTGGCAATGTCATTGGCGCACTTTGCCAAAGTCTTGGTTGGGGCGATCCCGATACGCACGGGGACACCAATCCGAAGTAACACTTCACGTCGCATTGTCCGCGCATGAGTGTCTCTGTTTTTGAAACCACTAAAGTCCAAGAAGCATTCATCTATGGAGTAAATCTCAACATTCGGTGTGAAGTCCTCATACACCTCAACAACGCGACGGCTTATGTCGCCATAAAGCGTGTAATTGGAGCTGAATACCCGCACGCCATGCGCTTTGATCTTGTCTTGTATCAGGTGAAGCGGCTCACCCATTTTAATCCCAAGCGCCTTGGCCTCATCAGAGCGCGCCACAGCACAGCCGTCATTGTTTGAAAGCACGATTACCGGCACGTTTTTCAAAGATGGGTCAAATATCCGCTCGGCAGAAACGTAGAAATTTGCGCTGTCGGAAATGGCGATAGGTCGCTTCATTCAAGCTCATACCGACGCACGACACCGGCGATCACACCCCAAATCTCGCTGTCTTCGGTCAATTCAATATCCGGGAATTGTTCTTGGCTATTGGCGGGTGCAAGAAAATAGCGGCCATCGCGCTTACGCAGTATCTTCGCGGTCACCGCCCCCTCGACCACCGCCAGCACGGCGCGCCCGATTCTACGCTTGCCTGCCCGATCCACGGCAATGAGATCACCATCACGAATGCCTGCATCCCAAAGGCAGTCACCCTCGACGCGCCACCAAAACGTCGATGATGGATGCCGCACAACCCATGAAATCGGGTCTATCTCGTCTTCGAGGTCATCGGATGCTGGTGATGGGAACCCTGCACTGACAGCGCC
>CAJXTP010000227.1 GCA_913061335.1 uncultured Loktanella sp. | reverse complement strand
ACCTCTCTATTCGTCGGCAGCGTCAGATGTGTATAAGAGACAGATATGGCGGGGCTTGTGGACGAGGGGGTGACGTATCGCCTGTCACGTGCAGCAGCGTCCGTAGATACAACGATCCGTCAAGATGATGACGATAGTGCAGAATACGACAAGGGTGAAAACGGCGCGCTAATTAAGAAAGCTGAGCGCAGTGCATTGGATGATTTGCTTGACCGGATCGGCTTTGCCAAAGACGAGAACAGCCCTAAGTCCTAGGGCAAACAATATAAATTAAAAACAATGGCTGTTGCGGTTGCGAATCACCCCGAATCGGGATTGATTCGACCGAACCGAATCAGTCGAATCACTTGCGAGTGATTCTATCTTGAAGGAACCTGCTCATGGCCGCTAAAGACAACGACGACCGCAAGGACGACCAGGACGGCGACATCAGCCTTGATATGTCCCAAGCGGCAGTCAAAAAGATGATCGCGGACGCTCGCGAGCGCGGCTACATCACATACGATCAGCTGAACGCGGTCTTGCCGCCAGAGCAGGTATCGTCGGATCAGATCGAAGACGTCATGTCGATGCTGTCCGAAATGGGCATTCAAGTCACCGAGCAGGAAGAATCTGAAGAGGCTGAAGACCCACAAGGCGGCACTGATGTTGCCACTGTGGCTGGTTCGCGTGAAGTGATCTTGGGCGGTGCCGAGGCTGAAAAGCTCGACCGTACTGACGACCCCGTGCGGATGTATCTGCGCGAAATGGGCAGTGTTGAACTGCTGTCGCGTGAAGGCGAAATTGCGATTGCCAAGCGTATTGAGGCCGGTCGTAATACGATGATTTTGGGGCTTTGCGAAAGCCCGCTGACATTCCAAGCGATCACGATCTGGCGCGACGAATTGCTGTCCGAAGACATTTTGCTGCGCGATGTGATCGACCTTGAGACCACGTTCAGTGACCAGCTTGAAGAAGAGGGCGAAGCGGTTGCCGTTGTGGCCCCTGTTGTGCCCGGCGCGCCTGTTGCTGAAAAAGAGACCACGCAGGAATTGGACGCCGATGGCAACCCGATTGCCAAAGATGACGACGAGGACGAAGATGATCAGGCCAACCTGTCGCTCGCTGCGATGGAAGCCGCACTTAAGCCGCGCGTGCTGGACACCCTTGAGGTGATCGCCCGCGGCTTTGGCAAGCTGTCGGATTTGCAAGACGCGCGTATGTCGGCCACGTTGAACGAGGATTCATCGTTCTCTTTTAAAGAAGAAAAGAAGTATCAAAAGCTGCGGTCCGAGATCGTTGTTTTGGTGAATTCGCTTCACCTGCATAACAACCGGATTGAAGCGTTGATTGACCAGTTGTACGGCATTAACCGCCGCATCATGTCGATCGATAGCGCGATGGTGAAGTTGGCTGACCAAGCCCGTATCAACCGCCGTGAATTTATCGACGAGTATAAGGGCCGCGAGCTGGACCCGAATTGGCTTGGTGAAATGGGCGCGAAGGCTGGCCGTGGTTGGCAGGCTTTGGTTGAACGTTCGACAGATAAAATTGAAGAATTGCGCGGCGATATGGCCCAAGTTGGCCAGTATGTCGGCGTTGATATCACTGAATTCCGCCGCATCGTGCAGCAGGTTCAGAAGGGCGAAAAAGAGGCCCGTCAGGCCAAGAAAGAAATGGTCGAAGCAAACCTGCGTTTGGTTATTTCGATCGCCAAAAAATACACGAACCGCGGCCTGCAATTCCTTGATCTTATTCAAGAAGGTAACATCGGCTTGATGAAGGCCGTGGATAAGTTTGAGTACCGTCGTGGTTACAAATTCTCGACTTATGCGACGTGGTGGATCCGTCAGGCGATCACCCGTTCTATCGCCGATCAGGCCCGTACGATCCGTATTCCGGTTCACATGATTGAGACGATCAACAAACTGGTCCGCACTGGTCGCCAGATGTTGCACGAGATTGGCCGCGAGCCGACACCAGAGGAATTGGCAGAAAAGCTGCAGATGCCTTTGGAAAAAGTCCGCAAGGTTATGAAAATTGCCAAAGAGCCGATTTCGCTTGAGACGCCGATTGGCGACGAGGAAGACAGCCAGCTTGGCGACTTTATCGAAGACAAGAACGCCATCCTGCCGTTGGACAGCGCCATTCAGGAAAACCTGAAGGAAACCACGACACGGGTTCTGGCGTCGCTTACCCCGCGTGAAGAACGTGTGTTGCGCATGCGTTTTGGTATCGGCATGAACACCGATCACACGCTTGAAGAGGTCGGTCAGCAGTTTAGCGTGACGCGCGAGCGTATTCGCCAGATTGAAGCGAAAGCGCTGCGTAAGTTGAAGCATCCATCACGGTCGCGCAAATTGCGTAGCTTCTTGGATCAGTAATTGCCTTTGTTCGACAGATTTGAAGGCCCGCTCTTTTGGGTGGGCCTTTTGCTTGTCTGGAACCTAATTGTTTTCCTGCGGTATGGCTGGGATAAGTTGGCGGCGATCCAAGGTTACTGGCGCGTTTCAGAGGCCGAATTGCTTTTGCTGGGCTTTCTTGGCGGCGCGTTGGGTGCGAAGGTCGCACAACGGGTTTTTCGCCACAAGACGAGCAAGCAACCGTTTGCCCAAAACCTTAATATTGTGGTTGGTTTATAGGCCGTACTGGTTTTCTGTGGGGCAGTTTTTCCAGAACCGATGATGCACACGGTATCGACGGTCGGCGTTTGGTTAGCGCCTGAAAATGTCGAGCCGGACAGATCACCTGTTGTGAAGGTCAATCGTGGATTATAACCAAGTGACAATTCATAAAAGGTTAGGGACCGAATATGTCTTTACTCAAGCGTTTATTTGGCAGCAAACCAGCCGAAGTGCCGACACAGGTTTATGAAGGCTACCGCATTGTTGATGTCCCGATGCCTGAAGGCGCTAAGTTTCGCATGTCGGCGCGTATCGAATTGGATGTGGATGGTGAGACCAAGGTTCACCATCTGATCCGCGCTGATACGTTTGACGACCGCGAGGCTGCTGCTGCGGCGGCGCTTGTGAAAGCTAAGCAAGTGATTGATCAGCAGGGTAAGTCGATTTTTCGCGCGTGGTGATCGACGGACCGACGCGCGATTGTGTATATGTCGGATTGACTTAGGCTGCCGGTTTGCGCCCAATGGCCGCATGACAGATGCCACACAAACCGCCCGTGCCCATATTGTAGCCAACGCTGACTATTTGTCGCGCGGCTGTGCCACCATTTTTGAATATGCCGAACCTGCTTGGCGGGAATATCGGTCTGCTGCTTGGTATGTTGCCGAGCTGCGCAAGGCTGGATTTGACGTTGAAGAGGGCTCTGGAGGGATGCCGACGGCATTTTGTGCGCAGTGGTCAAATGGCGCTGGCCCCGTGGTGGGGATGTATGCCGAATATGATGCGGTTCCGGCCAATTGTCAGGCGGCTGTGCCTGCGCGTGCCCCGCGTGATGGATTAGGGTTTCAGGCCGCAGGGCATACGGATCCGCATTCGGCGTTGGGCATGGCTGGACTTGGTGGGTTGCTCGCGACCAAGGCTGCGATGGAGCATCACGGGATCAAGGGCGGGTTGCGGTTTACTGGTGAGCCTGCTGAAAAAGTACGTGGATCCAAGCCCATTCATGCCGCTAAGGGATACTATGACGGGTTGGCTGCGATGCTGTCGTTTCACCCGTTTTATATGCTGCCGATGTGTAACACGGTGCGCTGGGATACCCATTGTGGCGCTGCATATTCGATGATTTACCGCTTTCGTTGTGTCGATGCGCAGGCATGGGGGGCCAAAGATGGTGCGCCGATTCCGCAAAGCCATTCGGATGTGCGCGCGCCGGGTGCCAATGACGCGTTGGTGCAGATGTATCAGGCGGGCCGGTTCTTGCGCGACACGATGTTGCCGCATCAAGGCGGCTGGTCGATATCGGAGGCGATTATTAGTACGGGGCAGGCGACGGCGGATAATCTGCCTGCAAGCCTCGCTGAAATTCAATATATGATGCGCGTGCCGACGGTGCAGATGGCCGAGCAGGTCACAGCCGCGCTTGACCGTCAGGCCGATGCGATTGCGGCGATGACCGGATGCACGGTGACCCGCCATTGGGTGTGTAAATCGCGACCTGGGCTGGCGAACCATGCGATGGCAAGGGTCGTTTGGGACGGTATTCAGGCAGTTGGTGCCCCAAAATGGGATGACGCTGCACGCGATGTCATGCGTAAAGTGCAGGCGGCTTGTGGAGTGGATCCGATGGACGATCCATTGTTGGAGGCCTGTGCTGCGTTGATTGATCCGCAAGAGGCAGAGGCGATTTTGCGCCGTGATTTGCCGCCTTCGCAGCGCAATTCTACGTCGGATGATTATACTGATATGACGTGGCATGCGCCGACTGCGCGGTTCTATATGGCGCGCCCCGCGCTGCGTGGCGGTCCGTATCCTGCGTGGGCGATGAATGCATTGGGCGGAATTTCGGCGACGATTGACCCGATGGTGCAGGCTGCAGCACAGGTTTTGGCTGTGTCAGCGTTGCGTATTTTGGAAGATGAAGATGCCCGTGGTTCTGCGATGCGTGAGTTTGATGAGCGCAAGCAAGCCACTGATATTCCACCGCTTTGTGATTATGAGCCGCCGATAAACTTTGCTTGGCCCGAATATGTGGAAACGCCGCGTGGCCGTGATTGGCACATTCCAGTGAGTCCGATCTGACACACCATTTAGTGGCTGCGATTTGCGGCTACCCAAACTCTGCTACTGGTCCTATAGTGGCTGTGGATAAGTGGGAAAATACCCACGACAGGCAGTATATAATAAAAAAACGAGGACAGGCCCTGTCTCTTATACACATCTGACGCTGCCGACGAATAGA
>CAJXTP010000226.1 GCA_913061335.1 uncultured Loktanella sp. | reverse complement strand
TTGACTACAACCGGTCCAAGCACTCAGTTGACGACCTATGGTGAAGTTGTTGAGATCACCGCCATTATCGCGATCGCTGAAAAAACCGGTGTCGATATGGTATGGGATGGCGCGTCGTACGGCCACCTTGGGATCGACCTGACGGGTGCAAGCGGTGGTTTGGTCCGCATTGACGATATCGTTGTTGAAGATGTCACAAGTTATTTCGCTCGCGATATGATGTCTGTTGTCGATGTGCGTGATTATGGCGCAAAGGGTGATGGTACAACTGATGACACCGCTGCTTTTGAAGCCGCGGACGCCGCGGCGAATGGCCGGACGATATTGGTGTCGGAAGGGGTTTTTAAACTTAGCCAAGACGTGACGCTTGATAGCAAGGTGAAGTTTGAAGGGACGATTACGCAGCCTGACGATAAGCGCTTTATCTTGCAAAAAGGATATAATTTGGAATCGTATCTCGACGCTTTTGGCGACGAGGAAAGGGCATTTAAAAAAGCCTACCAAGCGTTGCTAAATTTTGCAGACCACGAATCTCTTGATTTGTGTGGTCGCCGAATTTCACTTAACGCGCCAATGGATATGCAAGCCGCAGATCCAAATAGAACTGTCTTTGCCACACGGCGGGTCATTCGCAACGGCCAGTTTGAGGCAACAGGCGCAAGCGGCTGGGACACACAAAGTGTCTCGTCTGCGGGCACCTACAATACCGCGAACACGACGCGTCTGACTAATGTGACCAATGTTGCAAACGTTCAGATCGGATCGCTTGTTTTGGGGACCGGCGTCGGTCGAGAGGTATATGTCACTGGCAGGAGCATCGGCGCTAAGATCGTGTATATTAGCCAGCCACTTTATGATGCGGCAGGTACCCAAACCTATACATTCAAGCGCTTCAAATACCTGTTGGATTTCTCCGGTTACGACAGTCTAAGCCAATTCGTGTTGGATGATATTGAGTTTCAGTGCAACGGGAAAGCCAGCGGGATCATGTTGGCCCCAGATGGCCTGACGTTTCATGTTCGTGATTGCTTTATCACGAAGCCGCTGGACCGTGGGATCACTTCGATTGGCACAGGGTGTCAGGGAATGATGATTGACAGGTGTCAGTTCAATTCTAATGAGACAGCTTTGAACGTGCAGGATCGCGTTTCGATCGCATTGAATACCAATTCCAATGACGTCAAAATCCGCGACAATCGGATCATGATGTTCAGGCATTTTGCCGTGCTTGGTGGCGCCACGATGTTGTTGACGGGGAACCATTGGTTCCAAGGCGATAATCAACAAGATGGTGTACGCATGGCTGGTGTTGTGGTTACGACGCCGAACCCGTCGGCTTCGATTAACAACAACTACATCGACAATGCAATTTTGGAATGGACGAACGAACATTCTGCAGAACCTGCGCTGGGTAACCAATTTTCGTTTGGTGGGATGAACGTCACAAACAACATGTTTTTTGCATCTAATGTCGCGGCATCGTTTAAGTTCATCGTGATTAAGCCTTATGGGCCGGGGCATTTCATTCACGGGTTTTCGGTGACTGGAAATACGTTCCGGACGATCAACGGCTACATCGACCGGGTTGAAAAGGTCGATACGACGTTTGCTGATCTGGAGTTCAGCAGAATGCGGACCGTTAATTTCTCGGGCAACGCGTTCCACGGTGTTTCGGATGAAGTGTTCAACCCGGCTTATTTGACCCACACACAGTCGACGGCTTCATCGACTTGGACATTGGATACCGAACCTTATTTGCCCTTCCGGGGACGTGCTCGGTTTGTCGATTCGGTTGTCGCAGCGGGCACGTTACGCAACAGCGGAAATACGGCCATTTATGTCACCCCATCTGTCGCGACAGGCCAAGGATCGAATTCCCGTCAGGTCAAATTAGGTTGGGGGTCGGCCGTAAAAGGTGCCGTGCGATATATCGTTCGGATGGATAATCCGCTTTAGATTTCCATAGATATTGATGTCAACGAAGGGGGAGCATTCTGCTCCCCCTTTTCGTTTGCCCAATCTGTCGTAAGATGACGACATGACATGGCTTGAATTGATTCTCTGCGTTGTGCTTGCCGCAATTGCAATTTTACACACAGCTTGGGCGATTGGCTTATGGGTGCCTCTCCGCGACGAGGCCCGTCTTGTGCGCGCCGTCGTCGGTGCGCAGGGCGCGACACGGATGCCCGGCCCTATTCCATGCGCTTTGGTTGCGTCAGGCTTGTTGGTTGTTATCATGTCGATAATCGCGGATCCATCTGCGATTCGATCCGTAATCCTGATCGGGGCAGGGGCAGTGTTGACCGTGCGGGGGGCTTTAGCGTGGATTCCGTTTTGGCGTCGAATGACACCAGTTGAGCCATTCGCCACACTGGATCGACGCGTATTTGGACCGCTTTGTTTTCTGTTAGGTGTCGGAATTTTGGTTGTCGTCGCCACCTAAAAGGTCAGCCAAGTTTCAAATTTTAGAGCCGACCCGCGGTCACCTGTCAGGGCATGAACTGCGCCGAGGTGTAGTTTGATGTTGTCGCGCAGGTTATACGTCACCGACGGCGCTATCTTCGCGTAATAGTCGTTCGTAAACCCCTGTCCGGTTTGTACCTGGAGCGATGTTGTCCATTTGTCTGTCCAACGATAGCCAAATGTCGCATCAACTTTGGGGCGGAATGTGCGGTCGTCCGTGCCGTAGGTTGCAGATGCATCGATGGACAACCAACCATTGTCGAGGCCCATTCCCCAAGAAAGACCACCGCGAATAAGCGCCTCAGTCTGTGCAAGTGCGTTCGCGCGCGCACCAAGCGATAGGTTTGCCGCAAACTTTTGATGTGATTGAAGGTCACCAATTGGAACGCTTGCAAAAAAGAAAATTGACCCGATCCGGCCCGCATCTGCAGTGTGGAGGTCCATTCCAAGCGTTAACCGTTCGCTTAGCCCGAACTCAGCGTACACTGTAGGGTCATAATGAACTGGCAATTGCGCACCGTCTGAAAGTAAGAAATTGCCTCCTGCTGCGATGAATAATTGCCCTTTTTCACGCGACCAAGCTCCTGCATGGGCAAGGTTCGCGGCGCAGATCAGCCCAAGAAAGATAAGAATTAGTCGCATACGATCCACTGTTTTGGCACGACCACCAGCATGGCGCGCGAAGTTTCAAGGGTCATTTACCCATGTTAACGTACGACGATTTGCGCGGTAGGTGCAAATTTTTTTACAAAAACAAGTTGCAGCGGTGACCGCTTGGGTTGGAATACACTGCGATCCATCACATGATACGTGGGGAAGATGGGGCGCTGCCCCACGATAACGATAATCCACACTGGGGGACCACGATGTCTGACGCAAACAAAACCTATCCGCCATCGGCTGCAATGGCTGCCGGCGCGCACGCCGATAAGGCCACGTATGAGGCAATGTATGCGGCCTCTATCGCGGATCCAGCCGCGTTCTGGGGCGAACACGGCAATCGCATCGATTGGATGAAGCTGTTCACAAAAGTTAAATCCGCTGACTTCACATTGGGTCAGGTTGACATCAAATGGTTCGAGGACGGCACCCTTAACGTGGCCGCAAACTGTATCGATCGCCACTTGGCCACGCGTGGCGATCAGACGGCGATCATTTGGGAGCCCGACAGCCCGACCGACGACGCCTTGCACATCACCTACAACCAGTTGCACGCGAACGTCAGTAAGTTCGCCAATGTCCTAAAAGACATGGGCGTCGGCAAGGGCGACCGCGTCGTGATCTACATGCCGATGATCCCGCAGGCCGCGTATGCGATGTTAGCGTCGGCCCGTATCGGCGCGATCCATTCCATTGTCTTCGCGGGCTTCTCCGCTGATGCCTTAGCCGCACGTGTCAACGGATCTGAAGCAAAGGTTGTCATCACCGCAGATGAAGCACCGCGCGGCGGCAAGAATACCCCGTTGAAAATCAATGCCGATGCGGCGTTTGAGAAAATCACCGTTGAAACCAAAATGCTGGTCGTTCAGCGGACCGGTGGTGATGTCGCAATGACCGAAGGTCGCGATTACTGGCTGCACGAGCTAGAGGCAAACGTGTCCGCCGATTGCCCGCCCGAGGAAATGAACGCCGAAGACCCGCTGTTCATCCTCTACACATCCGGCTCTACTGGTATGCCTAAGGGCGTTGTGCATTCGTCGGGTGGCTATCTGGTTTATGCGGCAATGACCCATCAATATACGTTTGATTATCATGATGGAGACGTCTTTTGGTGCACGGCGGATGTGGGTTGGGTCACGGGCCATAGTTATATCGTCTACGGACCACTCGCGAATGGTGCGACGACGGTCATGTTCGAAGGTGTCCCAACATACCCTGATGCGGGCAGGTTCTGGGAAGTCTGCGATAAGCACAAAGTGAACCAATTCTACACCGCACCAACGGCCATCCGTGCGTTGATGGCCAAGGGCAACAGCTTTGTTGAAGGTCACGACCTGAGCAGCCTCAAATTGTTGGGCACCGTCGGCGAGCCAATTAACCCAGAGGCTTGGAATTGGTACAACGAAGTCATTGGCAAAGGAAACTGCCCGATCGTTGATACATGGTGGCAAACTGAAACTGGCGGTCATTTACTGACACCACTGCCCGGTGCGACGGCCACCAAGCCCGGATCGGCGACGTTGCCGTTCTTTGGGATTGAGCCTGTGATCCTTGAGCCAACAACGGGCGCGGAAATCACCGACACCGCAGCCGAAGGTGTGCTTTGCATCAAAGACAGCTGGCCGGGTCAAATGCGCAGCGTTTGGGGGGACCATGACCGGTTTGAAAAGACCTATTTCAGCGACTACAAAGGCTCTGTCTCTTATACACATCTCCGAGCCCACGAGACCTCTCTACA
>CAJXTP010000225.1 GCA_913061335.1 uncultured Loktanella sp. | reverse complement strand
CACACATGCCGCTATATGAGCATGTTATGATTTCGCGTCAGGACTTGTCCAACACGCAGGCCGAAGGCTTAATCGAACATTTTGGAACTGTACTTACCGACAACGAAGGTAAGCTGGTTGATTCTGAATATTGGGGCATCAAAACGATGGCCTACAAAATCAACAAAAACCGCAAGGGCCACTATGCATTTTTGCGCACTGACGCCCCTGCAGCTGCGATCCATGAAATGGAACGCCTGATGCGCCTGCATGACGATGTCATGCGTGTATTGACCATCAAGGTTGACGCACATGAAGAAGGCCCATCTGTTCAGATGCAGAAGCGCGAAGAGCGCAGCGACCGTGGCGAACGCCGCGAGCGCCGTTAATTAGATTAGGAAAGGACCTTAAATCATGGGTACTAAACCATTTTTCCGCCGTCGTAAGTCCGATCCGTTTGAGGGCGATAACGCCCCTAAGATCGACTATAAAGACACTCGCCTTTTGCAGCGCTACGTTTCTGAGCGCGGCAAAATCGTTCCCGCCCGTATCACTGCTGTTGGTTCCAAAAACCAGCGCGCTCTCGCCCGTGCGATTAAGCGTGCTCGTTTCCTGGCGCTGCTGCCGTACGCTGTAAGGTAAGGATTAGATCATGGATATCATTCTACTTGAACGCGTCGCGAAGCTTGGCCAAATGGGCGAAGTCGTAAAAGTAAAAGAGGGTTACGCACGTAACTTCCTTTTGCCACAGGGCAAAGCCTTGCGCGTCAACGCTGCAAACATTGCACGCTTTGAAGCTGAAAAAGCGACAATGGAAGCACGCAACCTTGAGACCAAGAAAGAAGCTGAAGTGTTGGCTGAAAAGCTGGGCGGCGAAGTATTCGTCGTTATTCGCTCTGCTTCTGATTCTGGTGCGCTTTATGGGTCCGTCACAACACGTGACGCGGCTGATGCGGCGACTGCTGCCGGCTTTACGGTTGATAAGGGTCAGGTTGTTCTGGCTGCGACCATCAAAGACCTCGGCTTGCACGATGCAGAAGTTATTCTGCACCCAGAAGTGTCTGTCACAATCAGCATGAACGTTGCACGTTCCGCTGAAGAAGCAGAACTGCAAGCTGCTGGTAAATCTGTTGCTGAATTGGCTGCAGAGGCTGAAGCTGAAGCTGAGTTCGAAATTCAGGAGCTGTTCGACGATATGGGCGGCGCTGCAATGGACGACTTTGGTGATGACGATGCACCTGCCCCAGCGGCATCTTCTGACGAAGAGTAAGCTTTCAATCTAAAACAATTTGAAGGCCGCGCAGTATATACTGCGCGGCCTTTTTCGTTCACGCCGTTACATGTCGTCGGGATTTTCAACGCTATCATAACGACTGGCCGCCCATCGGTTGAGCCATGCAAGTGCGGCAAGCGCCAAGCCAAGGAACAAGAGCGAGAAGACGCGGATCAGCCCACCAAGCCCGCCGATGTCGATCATGAATACCTTGGCAACGGCAAGACCGATCACCAACAGCCCTGCTTTGCGCAACATCACACTGGACCGTGCAAGCGACTGATAGAACAACCCTGCGCCGACGGCCAGTAATGCCACGGTGTAGCTATAAAGTTCCGGTTGCCCGACCCCAGGCAGCCCCATGTCTTCGGGGCCGCGCCAGAAGTGCCTGATCGTCAAACCAAGCCAAAGCCCAGCCAATGCAACCGATACCGCAATAAAGCCAAGCGTGATAAGACGCGGCAAACCACGGAGCCAAATCGCGCCCGCTGCAAGCATGATAGCCGGTAGCAAATAGGCTGGGATCAACGTGTTCAATATGCCGGGGCCCAGAATTGGCGTGCTATAGATTTCCAACAACGGGTTAGACACCAATACGGCAAATGCAATTTGAGCAGCCCCTACAAACAGGAACCCGCCGCCCAATATTACCCGCAGCATAGAAAGAGCGCCGCCAATCTGGAGCCTGCGAAGTTGCGCCATACCAAGCGCTATCCAGATTGTTGCACCGATGCCAAGGGACCAATGGCTTATTATTGCGACGTCGGCGCCGTTCCAATTGAGAATGGCACGATAAAGCAGCAATGAAAGCAGAATGCCTGTCGATGAGAACACAGCACTTTCTAACAGTACTTCTGATCTTGGGCGTTTTGCGGATTTTACGAGCATCCAAGATACTGCGAATGCCAGCACCGCGCCGCCGTGCGAAAGAATCATTTCGAATAATGGCGCCGTGACGGCCCATTCAACGCCGGGATCGGCGACCAGACGGTAACCAACTGTGCTGATCCCCGCCAAGATATAGAGCCCCATCAGGGGTAAGTTGAATTGCCGGTCCAGCCACGCGGCCGTCACGATCGTTATTGCGATTGCCGTCGTAAGGGCCGCAGAGGTGAACAAGATGGCCACGCCAAAGGCGATGCAGGCCAGCGCGGACAGCACTGCAAACGATACACGTAGTCGGTCACTTGGGCCGTCTGCGCGCGCGAACCGCTGTGCCATGACGACCATCAACGCGCCGATTGCCATCACGTGAAACGCCCAAACATCGGCCCCAAGCGTGTAGACTGGCCGCCAGAATACGTCGATTGCGAAGGCCACTGCAGGGGCGAATAGCGCGGCACCACACGCGATGAAAAGTTTCGCTGCCCCACCACGAAGGGACCGCCACGCAGCCATGATCGACAGCGCCAATCCGATTGCCACAAGCGTACTTGCCATCAACGGCATATCTGCTTCTGGTTCCATTGCCGCAATCGCCTGCACGTCCCATAAGCGCGTACCAGCCGCAACAACGGCGACGAGCGCTGCCGCTGGTAGGGCTGCAAGATCGCTCAGTGCAGGTGCATCGCGCGCCCAGATCAGTAAGGCCAGAACGATACCGGATAGCACCACAATGCCTGCCCAAAACAGATCTGCGCGAGATGTATCGAACACTGTCAGCAAGATCAGACCGCTTGCTGCAATGACCGCTCCACCTGCAAGCCGTGTCGGGAACTCTGGCCAGACGTCATATTTCGCACGAGCGAACATCGATACGCTTAACAGCGACCCTGTATGATCCGGCACCAGCTTGCGGACGGGTATAGCGATAGCCGCCGCGGCCAAAACCGCACAATAGATCACGAAATATGGATCGATGAGCGTGCCTGAGCCGCGCATCAACAACCATCCCGCCCCGTACCCCATGGCCAGTGAAATGACAGACACCCAAGCCCAACGCCGCAGCGTATCAATCGCCAGCCCAACGACGGTCACCATCGCAAAATATGCCAGCAACCAAGACGGGTCGTCTGATGACCCACCGATAATGAAAGGTGCCGCCATTGCGCCGATTACGCCAACTGCGGCCAGCAGCGGACCGTAGAACCAGCCCAAGACCAGCGCCAATGTACCCACCAGCGCCATACCGACAAGCGCAAGTTCCGGCCCGATAAATCCGTAAAGCAGCCGCGCCGAAAGCACCGTTGCAAAAAGCGTGACAATCCCCGCGCCTGAGAATGTTGATGGCAAATAGGCGGTCGCGCTGTCTTCTTCATCGCCGTAGCGCCGACGAATGTACTCACCCGCCCCTACCAAAGTGCCACCAAAGACAAAGGCCGCCATGACGCGCACGGCTGGCGGCAGCAGCCCTTGTTCAACTCCGTAAAGCACGAGGAATATACCCGCGAGCGCCAGTGACACGGCGGACACCGCATAAAACCAGTTCTGCATGATCCAGCCGACGAGCAATCCAAAGTTTTTGCCATTCAGAACAACGGTTTTCGGCGGACTAATGAGCGGGGCTTCAGGCTCTGGTTTTGGGGCGTTTTGTGCGGCAATCACGGGTTCCACGGACGTAAGTGGCTTGGGTGGCATTTGTTTTGGCGCCGTGACTGGCGTTTTGGGCTGCCCGGTTGAAATACGGTCTTCGAGAGCGGAAACACGTCTCTTTAGCCCTGCATTGGAGATCAAAAGATAGATGACCGCGATTGGGAACGCGACAATTAAAAAGAGGGCAAATGCAGTTAGGTAATCCAAAAGAGTGTCTCCAAACGATGTCGCTATATAGCTATTTTGTAGCAGACCCTCGCGTCAGTTCAAGGTTGACGGTGTTCGTCTGAAAGGTTCGCAGATGACTTATCCACGGGAGAATTCTTCAATTTACCGTCACGGTATCGTTCGGACATAAATGGCCCGAGAAGTTCACACAAAAAAGGCGCCCCGTTTGGGACGCCCTTTTAAATCGCTATTTGAAAATAGATTTATTCTTCGTCGAGTGCTTCAACGGCCTTTTGCAGGTCGTCTTTGCTGACAGATTTCACTGTCACGGCAGCATTTTCAAGAATGTGATCGACAACTTTGTCTTCAAACATTGGTGCCTGAAGCTGCTGGCGGAACTGTGCGTTCTGCTGAACAAACTCAAAGAACTGCTTTTCCTGACCCGGATACTGGCGGGCTTGGGTCATGATCGCTTGGGTCATTTCAGAATCAGTGACCTGAACTTCTGCTTTCTGACCGATATCAGCCAACAACAAGCCGAGCTTCACGCGGCGGTTTGCCAGTGAGATGTGCTCTTCAGTTGGTGTGACGTCAGGGTGATCGTGGCCTTCGACTTCTGGGTTATCTTCGTGCCACAACTGGTGAGCGATCTGGCCTGCTTCTGCATCCACAAGGGATGTTGGCAGGTCAAACGATACAACACCGTCAAGCGCGTCAAGCAATGCACGCTTCGTTACAGCGCGGGATGCACCAGTGTATTCAGCTTCAAGACGCTCGGTGATCTGTGTTTTCAGACCAGCAAGATCTTCTGCGCCGAACTTTTTAGCCAGCTCATCGTCAAGCTCTGGTGTCTTAGGCGCGCGGACTTCTTTAACAGTACAAGCGCTGTCTCTTATACACATCTGACGCTGCCGACGAAT
>CAJXTP010000224.1 GCA_913061335.1 uncultured Loktanella sp. | reverse complement strand
CCCGATCTCGACACATTGCGCCCCGTTCCTTGGCTCGAAGGCACCGCGATGGTCCTATGCGACGTGTTAAATCACCATCACAAACCGATCACGCATTCCCCACGTGCGATGCTGAAAAAACAGATCGCGCGGCTGTCCGAAATGGGCCTAAGTGCCACGATGGCGACCGAACTGGAGTTTTTCCTCTTCGAGAAAAGCTACGACGAAATCTCAAAAGGTGGCTTTCGCGACCTGACCCCAATCAGCGCCTATAACGAAGATTACCATATCCTACAGACCACCAAAGAAGAGGCCGTGATGCGCCCGTTGCGCAACCACCTCTATGCCATGGGCATCCCTGTCGAAGGGTCAAAGGGTGAAGCAGAAGCTGGCCAAGAAGAGCTGAACATCAAATACGGCGAGGCCCTGTCTTGCGCTGACCATCACAGCATCGCCAAACACGCAGTCAAAGAAATCGCATGGCAGCAAGGGCACGCTGCGACGTTTCTGCCAAAGTGGAGCCATGAACGGGTTGGATCATCGAGCCACGTGCATCAGTCCCTATGGAAAGACGGCAAGCCGGCATTCTTTGACCCAGATCGCCCACATGGCAAATCCAAGTTGATGGATCATTACATGGCTGGCCTCATCAAATATGCGGCGGACTACACCTATTTCATGGCGCCCTATATCAATAGCTACAAACGGTTCGCTAAGGGCACATTTGCGCCGACACGTATCATTTGGTCGGTTGATAATCGCACGGCTGCTTACCGTCTGTGCGGCGAAGGCAGCAAAGCCATTCGGGTCGAATGCCGCATTCCAGGGTCTGACATGAACCCCTATCTGGCACAGGCGGCGATGTTGGCCGCAGGTATCAAAGGGATAGAAGAAAAACTCGCCCTTCCCGCAGCCTTCCAAGGCGACGCATATGCAGACACGTCCGCTGCACACATTCCCAAAAACTTGCGCGATGCACTCACGGCATTGCGCGCCTCGTCCATGCTACGCGACGCGATGGGGGATGACGTTGTCGATCACTATTCTCGCGCAGCGGAATGGGAGCTAGAAGAATTCGACCGTATCGTAACCGATTGGGAAATCGCACGCGGCTTTGAAAGGGCTTAAAACCATGACTATCAAATGCATCTCGCCAATCGACGGATCGATTTATGCCGAGCGCCCCACACTTTCACGCGCTGATGCAGACGCCGCAGTCGCACGCGCAAAATCCGCGCAATCGGCGTGGGCAGCAACACCGCTCGCAGATCGCATCGCATTGGTCCAAGCAGGCGTGGCGGCAGTCGGCGCGATGAACGATGAAATCGTCTCCGAACTTGCATGGCAGATGGGGCGACCCATCCGCTACGGTGGCGAGTTTGGCGGTTTTAACGAACGCGCGTCATATATGATCGATATCGCAACAGAGGCGCTTGCGCCCATTGTGGTCGAAGACAGCGATGCCTTTCGGCGTGTCATCAAACGTGTCCCGCACGGTGTGGTCTTGGTCGTCGCCCCGTGGAATTACCCCTATATGACAGCGATTAATACGGTGGCACCTGCGTTGATTGCGGGCAATGCCGTGATGCTAAAACATGCCTCTCAGACGCCTCTTGTGGGCGAACGTATGGCAAAGGCATTTCATTCTGTTGGCATCCCTAGGGACGTATTCCAAAACGTGTTCCTAGACCACCAAACGACATCGGCGTTAATCGCTGATCGTGCCTTTGGCTTAGTGAACTTCACAGGCTCGGTGGGTGGCGGCAAAGCGATGGAAGCTGCCGCAAGCGGCACATTTACAGGCATCGGCCTAGAGCTTGGCGGCAAAGACCCTGGCTATGTCATGGAAGACGCCAACCTCGACGCGGCGGTTGATACTCTAATCGACGGCGCGATGTTTAACGCAGGTCAATGCTGCTGCGGGATCGAACGGATTTACGTCCACGAAAGCCTTTTTGATGCATTTGTCGAAAAAGCCGTCGCAATCGTCAACGACTACAAACTCGGCAACCCGCTGGATCCTGAAACGACACTGGGACCAATGGCCCATGTGCGCTTTGCTGATGAAGTTCGCGGGCAGACAGCAGATGCGATTGCAGCTGGGGCCACGGCCCACATCGACGCGGCCCTTTTCCCACAAGATGGCGGTGCCTACCTGATGCCGCAAATTCTTACAGACGTGACCCACGACATGCGGGTCATGCGCGACGAAAGCTTTGGACCGGTCGTTGGCATTATGTCAGTCAAGAACGACGCCGAAGCGATCAGCCTGATGAACGACAGTGAGTTTGGCTTGACCGCATCCCTCTGGACCCAAGACGCCGCGCGCGCCGAAGCTATCGCAGATCAAATCGAAACCGGCACTGTGTTTATGAACCGCGCCGACTACCTTGATCCGGGCCTGTGCTGGACTGGTTGCAAAAATACAGGACGCGGCGGCGGCCTATCGGTTATCGGCTACCACAACCTGACTCGTCCAAAATCATACCACCTGAAGAAGGCTTAAGAACATGAGCATAAATGCAAATTGGTCCTACCCGACTGCGATCCGTTTTGGCGCAGGGCGTATCTCTGAAATCGCGGATGCCTGTGCCGTTGCCGGAATGAAAAGACCACTTCTGGTCACCGACCGCGGCCTTGCCAATATGGATATCACGACCAAAACACTGGACTTGCTTGAAGCCGCAGGTTTGGGCCGTGCAATGTTTGCGGACGTTGACCCGAACCCGAACGAAAAGAACGCCGCTGCTGGCGTTAAAGCCTATAACGATGGTGGCCATGACGGGGTTGTTGCGTTCGGCGGTGGGTCCGGCCTTGATCTGGGTAAACTCGTCGCCTTCATGGCGGGGCAAACCCGTCCGCTTTGGGATTTTGAGGACATCGGCGACTGGTGGACGCGTGCGGACGCGGATGCAATTGCGCCTATCGTTGCCGTTCCCACAACCGCAGGAACTGGATCAGAGGTTGGTCGTGCCTCTGTGATTACCAATTCCGAAACTGCGCAGAAAAAGATCATTTTCCACCCAAAATTCCTTCCGACTGTCGTGATTTGCGATCCTGAACTGACAGTCGGGATGCCAAACTTCATCACGGCAGGCACCGGCCTTGATGCCTTTGCACACTGCGTGGAGGCGTTCTGTTCGCCGCATTATCACCCCATGTCACAGGGTATGGCGCTGGAAGGAATGCGTCTGGTCAAAGAATATCTGCCGCGCGCCTACGCTGACGGTAATGACATTGAAGCACGCGCGCATATGATGTCGGCGGCAATTATGGGAGCCACCGCGTTCCAAAAAGGGCTTGGCGCAATTCATGCACTGTCCCATCCGATTGGCGCGATTTACCATTCCCACCACGGCACAACGAACGCAGTTTGTATGCCTGCTGTTTTGCAATTCAACAAACCTGCAATCACCGACGTGATCGTCGATGCGACGCAGTATCTAGGCATCACTGGCGGGTTCGACGGCTTTTGCGCCTATGTCGATGACCTCAACGCCTCGCTCGGAATTCCCAAGAAACTATCAGGCCTTGGCATTGAAAACCCAGACATTGATCGCATCGTCGCTGGCGCCTTGATCGACCCAAGCACAGGCGGAAATCCGATTAAAA
Source organism: uncultured Loktanella sp. (assembly GCA_913061335.1). Lineage (GTDB taxonomy): Bacteria > Pseudomonadota > Alphaproteobacteria > Rhodobacterales > Rhodobacteraceae > Yoonia. Next base: position 1,322 of record CAJXTP010000224.1, on the reverse strand, counting down.
TGACGGTGGAAAATACAACAAAGCTGTTGCTTGAGATCGTCTAAAGATCAAACAGCGAACCGCTGCCCAATTCCAAAAAAACCCGTTTCGAACAACGGTTGATTTCAGTACGCACAAAATATGGAATCGCCGCAGCCGGAAATGCTGCAAAAAACCTGTCCGGCCCTCATTTGACAAGGAGACGGTCGCTAAAAATAGAAAAGGCCCGCTCCCGAAAACGGGGACGGGCCTCACAGTTTCTATCAGCTTGCAGCTTTGATTTGCGCAAGAGCTTCTTCTGTGCTCCAAACAGCATTCGCAATGAAGCGGAAGTTGGTCAGTGCCGCCAAGTAGCCATCGCCATCTGGGATGACCGCAGCAGCAGTCGCATCTTTGACAACAGCAACTTCAAAGCCTTGCTCAATCAGCTCTCGCATGTGAGATTCTGTGCACAAGTTTGCTGACATGCCCGATAGAATGACCTGGTCAACACCTTGCTTACGTAACTGCAACGACAAGTCATTTGTGTCGTTACCGTAAACTTTGTGTGGAGATGTCACGATTGTTTTGCCGTCGTTGATGTACTTTTTGTACTGTGGCATCCAATCTGCGCCGGACCCTTCAAAACCATCAAGGTTCAACGGGCCTGTACGGTCAAACATGCCGATTTTGTGCATCAGCTTTTCCAGCGCGCCTTCAAACTTCCAGCCGTGATCGGTTGGGTAGTAATAGTGCGGAGACACTGCAACCGTGATGCCCGCGGCCTTTGCGGCGATGAACAAGGACTCGATGTTTTCGACCGTGTTGTGCTCTGTAACAGATGCGCCAACGACGCCCCATGTCACGCCGTCAGGGCTTAGGAAATCGACCTGCGGGTCGGTGACAACCAAAGCCGCACGGCTGAGGTCCAATACCATGTTTGATGGTGGCAAAATCGAGTTTTCTGGATCGGCATAGGGATTTGCCTGCTGGGCAGAAACCGCTGTGGCACCTGCTAGAGTTGTCGCAGCCGCAGCAGTAGCCACCAAGCCTCCGCGCATAGCGGCGCGGCGCGACATTTTACCGTGGTTGTGGTTTGGATCATCGCAGTTACACATAGTCGAATTCCTTTTGTTGGGTTGGGCGTAATCAAATACTATGAAGTCCTATGTGCCTTTTCGTCTTGAAAACGTACCTCCCGCCCAAAAGGGGTGCCTTTTCGTCTATAATGGGTGGCTCTAGTTTTTCGACCAATTTGCAGCCAACTTAAGGTGGATCAGGGCTTCATTTAGGCTGCTGAACTCATTGGGTCGGCTTTCTAGTCATAGGCTTCATCTGAGGGCCAAATTGCGTGCGTGTAATGT
>CAJXTP010000223.1 GCA_913061335.1 uncultured Loktanella sp. | reverse complement strand
GTATAAGAGACAGGGGTTGCACCGTGTGCGTGGCGGTTTGGCGATGTCGACTATCGTGGCCTGCGGTGGCTTTTCGGCGGTCTGCGGATCGTCTTTGGCGACGGCTGCAACCATGTCAAAAGTCGCGATGCCCACAATGCGCAAAACCGGTTATTCCGACAGTCTCGCCACGGGGTCCATCGCTGCGGGCGGCACGCTCGGCATTTTGATCCCGCCCTCCGTCGTGATGATAATCTACGGCCTGATCACCCAGGCCGACATCGGCAAACTTTTCCTTGCGGGTATTTTGCCAGGTCTGATGGGCGTTGGATTTTACCTGATAACCGTCTCTATCGTGGTGCGTCTGCGACCTCAGTCAGCGCCGTCGGAAGGGACAGTGCTCCCTGTCTCACGCGCGGACATCAATGGTGTGATCGCTGTTGTATCCCTGTTCCTTGTGATCATGGTGGGTATTTACGGCGGTATTTTCACGCCGTCCGAAGCGGCGGCCATTGGCGCAATTGTCTCACTGCTTATCGCGCTGGCGCGAAGGTCTCTTACAGTGGAAAACCTGTTTGAGGCCTGCAAAGATACAGCCCGCACCACGGCCATGATTTTTGCCTTGATTATCGGGGCTGAGATTTTCTCGAACTTCATCAATTTCGCGGGCCTACCCGATGCGATTCTTGCGTGGGTAAGTGGTATGGACATAGGTCCATTTGCTGTGATCATCGTGATCATGTTAGTCTACATCGTCTTGGGCGCCGTCCTAGAAAGTCTTTCGATGATCCTTTTGACGGTGCCAATTTTCTTTCCACTTGTGCTCTCGTTGGACTTTGGATCGACGTGGTTGGCGACCGATGCTGCTGTCACAATCTGGTTCGGTATCCTTGTGGTCGTCGTCACAGAAATCAGCCTGATATCACCGCCCATCGGATTGAATGTCTTCGTGCTACGGTCTGTGCTGCGCGACGTGCCTATCACAACGATCTTTCGCGGCGTGCTTCCGTTTTGGGGTGCGGATCTGGTCCGGCTGGCGGTGCTAATCGCTTTACCGGCTGTTTCACTGATCTTTGCCTGATTGGCGACCATTAACACATGAAATAACGGAGATCTGAATGACCATGCCACCCCATAACATGACCCAAGCCCCGTCTTTGCCAGGGCCCCATGCAGGCTACATGCCTGGTTTTGGCAATGATTTTGAGACCGAGGCCCTGCCGGACGCGCTGCCGCAAGGCATGAATTCACCGCAAAAGGTGAATTACGGGCTTTATGGTGAGCAGTTGTCAGGCACAGCCTTTACCGCGCCGCAGGGCCAGAATGAACGGACGTGGTGTTACCGCATCCGTCCATCGGTAAAGCATTCACACCGCTACGAAAAAATTGACCTGCCGTATTGGAAATCTGCACCCAACATCATTGAGGATGTGGTGTCGCTTGGTCAATACCGCTGGGATCCTGTGCCCCACAGCGACACCGAACAAACGTGGCTTACGGGCATGCGCACGATGACAACGGCGGGGGATGTGCACACGCAGGTCGGGATGGCGGCCCACGTTTATCTGGTGACGCAAAGCATGGTGGACAGCTATTTCTATTCCGCCGATTCCGAAATGCTTGTCGTCCCGCAAGAGGGACGTTTGCGGTTTTGTACCGAGTTGGGGATCATCGACGTCTCACCAAAAGAAATCGCCATTCTGCCGCGTGGATTGGTCTACCGTGTCGAGGTTCTTGAGGGGCCGTGCCGCGGGTTTGTCTGCGAAAATTACGGGCAGAAATTCGAACTGCCAAACAGGGGTCCGATCGGGGCCAACTGCATGGCCAACCCGCGTGATTTCAAATCACCTGTCGCGGCGTTTGAAGATCGTGATGTACCTTCAACTGTGACGATCAAGTGGTGCGGGCAATTCCATGAAACCAAGATCGGGCATTCCCCGCTGGACGTGGTCGCGTGGCACGGCAACTACGCGCCAGTCAAATATGACTTGCGCACGTACTGCCCCGTGGGCGCGGTGTTGTTTGACCATCCTGATCCGTCGATTTTTACGGTCCTAACTGCACCATCGGGGCAAGACGGGACGGCGAACATCGACTTTGTGCTGTTTCGCGAACGCTGGATGGTCGCCGAGGATACGTTCCGCCCGCCTTGGTATCACAAAAACATTATGTCCGAATTGATGGGCAATATTTACGGCCAATATGACGCCAAGCCGAAAGGTTTTGTGCCTGGCGGGATAAGTCTTCACAACATGATGCTGCCGCACGGGCCGGATAGGAACGCGTTTGAAAAGGCGTCCAATGCCAATCTAGGACCAAGCAAGCTGGACCAGACGATGTCGTTCATGTTCGAGACGCGCTTTCCGCAGCAATTGACCGAGTTTGCAGGCAAGGAAGCCCCGTTGCAGGACGACTATATCGACTGCTGGGCTGATATCGAAAAGAAGTTCGATGGGACACCGGAGAAGAAATGAAGCTTTATAGCTACTGGCGCTCAACCACATCCTACCGTGTTCGGGCTGCATTGAACCTGAAGGGTTTGGCCTACGACATAGTCTGCGTTGACCTCGCTGCAGCGGATCAGCGCGCGTCTGACTACCGCGAGATCAACCCCGGCAAAGGCGTGCCGACGCTTGTGCTGGACGATGGGACGGTGTTGACGCAGTCGATGGCGATCCTTGAGTTTCTGGATGCGGTGCACCCCGTCCCGCGCTTGATTCCAAAGGACCCAGCTGAGAGCGCAAAGGTGATGGCGGTCGCCCACACGGTGGCTCTCGATATTCATCCGGTGAACAACCTGCGCGTGACGGACCAGTTAAAATCGCGGTTTGGGGCCACGCCGGAACAGTCGACCGATTGGATGTGTCATTGGATGCAAGAGGGGTTTGCCGCCGTTGAAACCCTGTTGCCCGACAGCGATGCATTCGCCTTTGGTTCCACCCCCAACATCGCTGATATCTGCATCACTGCCCAAACTTACAACGCCCGCCGCTGGGGCCTAAACCTTGCGGCTTTTCCGAATATCACGCGCATCGAACGGCTTTGCCGCACCATTGCGGCCATTGCCGATGCGCATCCTGACAACCAGCCTGACGCGAAAGTATAATATGACCTTGATGAAAAGCTGGGTGACCAGCGCGAACACCCCCGATACACTATTCCCGCTCAATAACCTGCCCTACGGTGTGTTTTCTGTCGGCGACGACGATCCCCGTTGCGGTGTCGCAATTGGCGACCAGATTTTGGACATGGCAGCGCTTGAGGCCGATGGCCTGATTGAGTTGGATGAAGACGGCGCATTTGATCTACCGTTCTGGAATGACGTGATGGAATTGGGCCCCGAGGTCTGGGCAAAACTGCGAACCCGCCTGCAAGACATGCTTGCCGACGGGTCGCCCGACCACGGCGCCGTTGAGCCGCACCTGGTGCCAATGGACGGGGCAGATTTACATATGCCGCTGCTGGTCGCGGAATACACGGACTTTTATGCAGGCAAACAGCACGCCCAAAACATGGGGGCTATTTTGCGTGGCTCGCCTGAACTGCCCGCCAACTGGCTCCATATCCCGATCGGGTACAATGGCCGTGCATCCTCTGTCGTGGTGTCTGGGACAGACATTCGCCGCCCCAATGGTCAATCCAAAGCGCCCGATGCCGACATGCCATCGTTCGGGCCATCCAAACGCTTGGACATTGAACTTGAAATAGGCGCTATCGTAGGCACATCTTGCGACCATGGCACGGTCATCACGGTCGATCAGGCAGACGCGATGATCTTTGGCTATGTGTTGCTGAACGACTGGTCCGCGCGCGACATCCAAGGCTGGGAATACCAACCCCTTGGCCCGTTTCAGGGCAAAGCGTTTGGCACGTCGATATCACCGTGGATCGTGACGACAGCCGCGTTGGAACCGTTCCGCACCCCGACACCGCCGCGCGAAAAAGAACTGCTTCCGTACCTTGACGGCACAACAGATGGTCTGTTCGACATCGAACTCGAAGTGTTGATGCAGCCCGAAGGTGCGCACAAAGCCACGTTGCTTTCGAAAACCAACTACAGCCGAATGTACTATTCCGCCGCCGAACAACTATGCCATCACGCCAGCGGTGGCTGCGGTATGAACGCGGGCGATGTGTTGGGGTCTGGCACGATTTCCGGCCCTGAACGGCCTGAATACGGATCACTGATGGAACTTAGCTGGGCGGGGCGCGAACCCTTCACACTCGACACCGGCGAGACGCGGACATTCATCGAAGACGGCGACACCCTGACGCTGCGCGGGACGGCAAAAGGTGACGGTTATCAAATTGGGTTTGGCACGTGTACAGGCACGATCTTCCCCGCAATCAAATTTCCTGCATAAAGGGGTCGGTTGCAGTTAGGGGCGAAAGATGTCGAACTGGAGCAAGCTGTCTGCTCGATTAAACTTTTGGACTGCGCATGTTAAATCCGAAGAACTCTGCAGATAATATGGAAGCCACAAAACCCCTCCAAATGCTGCAGGTTTCACCGTCCTAAAAAGCCCGCAATCACGTAGAAATGGACGTTGATGCGATTGAAGTGAAAGCACGCTTTGTCCGCAGAGCTGGCATTGCTGCTTGCAACACAGAGCGAGCGTCAGTCAGGTGTGCATTCGCGATTGCAGCGAAAGTCGGCTAGGAGCCCAGACCGACCCTGTTGATTTTGTGCTGCGTGCGCTCGCACCGTGGAAATTGCTGCAACTGCTAAAACCCTGTTGTCGCAGCGCGGCGTGAAAACCAGTCATTCGAACAATTTGCAGCGAAGGAATGATCGCCAAGGATCAAAGTGCGGACAAAGTGTGCTTTCGCAGCGTCTGCGCAAATGACCGGTTTAAGCTACTCAGATTGCCAAAAAAGTCTATTTACGTGATCGAATTGTTCTGACGCGCACAGCTTTTAGAACGGTTTGGGTTGCAATCCACTTGGCGAGGCTGTTCAGCCCCACACCC
>CAJXTP010000222.1 GCA_913061335.1 uncultured Loktanella sp. | reverse complement strand
ATTAAAACGCGTGCAGATCTTTCAGCGCATTTTCGACGTTGTGGCGAGTTCAGTCGGGCGAATGCACGCTTTACAAATTTGAGAAGATCGAGCTTACAAAGAACATTCAAGATCGAGCACTACGAGCAGCACAGGAATAGTATAACTGCTGTATTGGGCGTTGCGCTGTTTGTTTTTAGTTACGTCGGATTTCTACGTGGTCTTCTTGTGTTGCTTGTAGTCGCAGTATTTGCTGCATCCGCAATCTTCTATTCGTCTTCAAATTCCGCCTTTCGGTTTAACCTGACAATGGATTATTGGAACGAGCAAGAGGGAAAGGACAGTTTTGCCATTGATATTGACGATATAGGAATGATTGTAGCTTCGGTTGCTTGTGCTGCGGCCCTGTCAGGTTATTTAAGAGTCGGCTATTTAGCTTCTCATTTTGATGCGTTCCTAAATGATGAAAATGCCCCCGTTTCTATAATCGCTTCAAATTCTGATGGTTTGTTAGTATTCCAACCAAATAGATCTTTTGAGTTCGTAAGTTGGCCTAAGAGCATTCGTGAAGATTAGCGGGTACAATATTTGGGTTAGAATTGCCAAATTTCCAATTTGGCAGCGCCCGTGTCCGGCGCTTCGCGCGTTCGACCCTGAATTGATCCACTGGATCAATTCCAAGACGGGTCTCACCCACCCACACGGGGCGGGCGCTTTCAGCACCAGCCCCTCGGCTCGGGCGCGGCTGGTAACTGACGGGATCGCTTGCGTCTGTCGTTCCTCCTGCGCTGCGCGCGTTCGGCCTGAAACTGTCCTCGACAGTTTCCGAGACGGCCTCACCCCTCACACACACACGCCACGGGCGCGGCTAAATAACTATGGTTGCGTTTGAAACACCCAGCGCTGGGCTACAGCCGATCCACAGTCTCGGCGGCGCGTGTGATATCGCGGCCCACGCCTTTGACGGTCTCACAGGCGCTTAGCCCAAGCAGGGACAGCAGCATAAAGATGCGGATCATATCGGGGCCTCGTTTGCCAAATTCAGTCGGCCCACATCTAATCGGCAATTCACCACGGGGCAAGTCAGGCCCAAGCGCGATGCCGTTCGCCTATAACCCCAATCGCATTTTGCGGAAATTCTCAAGATCACGGACCATGTTGGCCTCGATCTCGATGGTGCCGCTGGTCACCTCATCCGGCTCCTCGATCTGGGTCTCTTCCCGCGCGCCCAGAATTTCGGCCAACCGCGCGAGCATAAAGGCGCGCAGCACCCCGTTGATCTCGGCCTGATAACCGGCCCCGATCTTGCGGAAAAACCGCAGCACATCGGCGTCGATCCGAAGCGTGACTGGCTGCTTTTTGGGCACCTCTTTACGCGCCAGATCGCGCCATTCTTCGGGCATCAACGATTGCGCAAGATCGGGGTGGCGGAACATGCCAAGCGACATATACATCTGCTCAACATAGTCCGTATAGGACTGCTGCTGTTTGGCGGTCATTTTCGGGGACATGGCGTTTCTTTCTGATTGGACACCGCAATCTAGCGCGCCCAAATCACCAACCCGTCACCCCACCGCGCGGCTTATGCGAAACTTATGCAATACTTATGCAAATCATACGGCGCAAAACGCGGCAACCGACGCCTCAAATTCGCGTGGTTTTTCAGCATGCAACCAATGCCCCGCACCGCTAATTTTCGCGAAATGTGACTGGGGAAATAGCGCCCTAATCGTGTTGCGATGCGCATGCTGCACATAGTCGGAATTGGCCCCAGATAAAAACAACGTAGGCCCGTCGAATGTGCCCGAAACCTCAGGAAACCCAATGATTTTGTCCATCTCAGCGGCTAACACGTCCAAGTTCAATTTCCAGCGTTTGCCCTTCACATCAAGCGATTGCAGCAGAAATTCGGCCACGCCGTCCGGTAACCCACCAAGCTGCAAAATCGCATCGGCGCGACTGTTCACCACGCTCATATCCACCCCGCGCATCGCCTCCAGCGGGCCCATCTGCGTATGCGAATAAGCAACCGGCGCAATATCCGCCACAACCAAACGATTGACTTTGCTCGGGTATTTTAGCGCAAGGACCATCGATGCCTTGCCGCCCATCGAATGGCCCAGTACGTCCATTGGTTTGTCGACAACCTCGGCCAGATCGTCGGCCAGTTCGCTGTAAGAATGCGTATCAAACCAAGGGCTTGCGCCGTGATTGCGCATGTCGACAACCACAACAGGGCGGGTCGTGGACAGCCGCTTGGCGATCACATTCCAATTGCGCGCAGACCCGAATAATCCGTGTACAATCAACAGTGGTGTGGCGTCGGGGCCGTCATAATGAACCGTGTTTAACATACATCTAATCTAACGCGCGGCGGATCAGAAACACCAGAGGGATTGAGCCAAACACTGCTCTATGCAACCCTAATTTATGTCTGCCGATACACTACAATCCCAAGTGGACGAAGTCCGCGATCTGATGGAAACGCGCCTACGGGTGCGGGGCAAAACGCTAGGGCAACAGGTGCACAAGGCAGGGCGGTTACTGCCACGGGCAGAGCGGCGCGAGGCGGTGTATTTGGCGCAGGCCGCAACGGTAATGGCGCATCCAAAACTTAGCCGCATGGTGGACGCAAACAAGGCCGATAAGGCACATGCCCGACTGACCCAATTCCTGAAATCGGTTGACCCCAAGGATCGTGCGCGGGGCAAGTTTCTTGGATGGCTTGGGTCGCTCGCGTTTGGGATTATTGTTGTCTTTGTTTTGGTCGTCGTCGTGTTGGTGCAACGCGGGATCGTTTGACCACGCAAAAGGCCGCCACAACATGTGCGACGGCCTTTCAGTTTTCGTAGGATGCGATTTAACGCATCATCCTTACAGGTTCGGATATAGCGGGAACTTGTCGCACATAACTTCGATCTCGGCGCGAACTTTGGCCTCAACGGCCTCGTTACCATCTGCACCGTTTGCCGCGATGCCGTCGACTACTTCGACAATCCAATCGGCAATCTGACGGAATTCAGCTTCACCAAACCCGCGGGTTGTACCCGCAGGCGTGCCCAAACGGATACCTGATGTGACTGTTGGCTTTTCTGGATCAAACGGAATGCCGTTTTTGTTTGTGGTGATATGCGCACGGCCAAGAGCGGCGTCAGTGATGTTGCCTGTGACACCCTTGGGGCGCAGATCAACCAGCATCAGATGCGTGTCAGTACCGCCTGTAACAATGTCCAAACCACCTTTGATCAGCTGATCAGCAAGCGCCTGTGCGTTCTTCACAACCTGTTCTTGATAGGCTTTGAATTCAGGGCGCAGCGCCTCTCCGAATGCCACAGCCTTGCCTGCGATGACATGCATCAGCGGACCACCTTGGATGCCGGGGAAGATGGCAGAGTTGCATTTCTTGGCAATCGCTTCGTCGTTGGTGACGATCAGACCGCCGCGTGGGCCGCGCAAGGTTTTATGCGTGGTGGATGTAGCGATATGTGCGTGTGGGAACGGGGATGGATAGATACCAGCAGCAACCAGACCAGCAAAGTGTGCCATGTCCACAAACAGATATGCGCCAACGCTATCGGCAATCTCGCGCATACGGGCGAAATCGATGATACGCGGAATGGCAGAACCGCCAGCGATGATCATCTTAGGCTGGTGTTCAGTCGCGAGGCGCTGAACTTCGTCGTAATCCAGCAAATTGTCATCGCGCTTTACGCCGTATTGAATGGCGTTGAACCATTTACCCGACTGGTTTGGCTTGGCGCCGTGGGTCAGGTGACCGCCCGCATCCAATGACATGCCAAGGATTGTATCGCCAGGCTGGAGCAGCGCCTGAAACACACCTTGGTTTGCTTGCGAACCAGAGTTCGGCTGCACGTTGGCAAAGTCACAGCCAAACAACTGCTTGGCGCGATCAATCGCAAGGTTCTCGGCGACATCAACATGTTGGCAACCGCCATAATAGCGGCGGCCCGGATAACCTTCGGCGTATTTGTTGGTCATGACGCCGCCTTGGGCCTCCATGACGGCCGCAGATACGATGTTCTCGGACGCGATCAATTCGATCTCGCCGCGCTGACGGCCAAGCTCGGCCTGCATTGCGGCATGCAGATCAGGGTCGCGGGTTGCGAGTGTTTCGGTGAAAAAGCCGGCGTCGCGGACAGTATTGGTCATTTCAAAGGTCCCTTTGGGCATAAGGCGGGTTGCGTTGCAGTCTGATAGCGCAACAAAGCTGCGGTCTAAAGCGCCAAAGCGACCCCGCGTTCGTCTGTCGCGGCACTTACCGTTTCTGATGGGTGGCTTGTGTTTCGCTTCTGATCTTGGGACAAGTTGGGAACCACATGACAAGGACCACGCCATGCCTCGCCCTAAAATCGCCTTTGTGGCCAGTCCTGCACCGCTCGCGCAGCGCGCGCTTGCTGATTTGTCGACTGCACATGGCAGTGTTGCATTGGACACTGCCGATGTGATCGTGGCCTTGGGTGGCGATGGATTTATGCTGCAAACCTTGCATGCGACCCAGCATTTGGCGGTGCCTGTCTATGGCATGAACCGTGGCACGGTTGGGTTTTTGATGAACGAATTTGACGCCACCGATCTGCCCGCCCGACTAGATGCGGCGGTCGAAGAAGTGATCAACCCGCTTTCGATGACCGCACTTTGCGTTGACGGCTCAATGCACGAAGCACTGGCGATTAACGAGGTCAGCCTGCTGCGTGCGGGCCCGCAAGCCGCCAAGCTGCGCATCACTGTGGATGGCAAGCTGCGCATGCCCGAACTGGTCTGTGATGGTGCGCTTGTGGCGACACCTGCGGGATCGACCGCCTATAACTATTCCGCGCATGGGCCGATTTTACCGATTGGGTCAGATGTGCTTGCGCTGACAGCCATGTCCGCGTTCCGGCCGCGTCGTTGGCGCGGCGCGTTGCTGCCTAAACGGGCTGTGGTCCGGTTTGACGTGATCAACCCCGACAAACGCCCCGTGATGGCCTGTCTCTTATACACATCTGACGCTG
>CAJXTP010000221.1 GCA_913061335.1 uncultured Loktanella sp. | reverse complement strand
TTGCTTTGGTGTGCCTATGGTCGGCGGCGAAGTCCGCTTTGACCCCGCTTATAACGGCAACTGCCTTGTGAACGCATTTGCGGCTGGCATCGCGGACACTGACAAAATTTTCTACTCGGCGGCCTCCGGCGTTGGCATGCCCGTCGTCTACCTTGGCGCAAAAACAGGCCGCGACGGTGTTGGAGGCGCGACAATGGCCTCCGCTGAATTTGACGACACAATCGAAGACAAACGCCCCACCGTGCAAGTCGGCGATCCGTTTACCGAAAAACGCCTGATGGAAGCCACTCTCGAATTGATGGCCACAGGCGCTGTGATCTCGATTCAAGACATGGGGGCCGCTGGCCTGACATGTTCTGCTGTGGAAATGGGCGACAAGGGTGGCTTGGGCGTCAAACTTAACCTCGAAGACGTCCCACAGCGCGAAGAAAACATGACCGCGTACGAAATGATGCTATCGGAGTCCCAAGAGCGCATGCTGATGGTTTTAAAACCAGAACTCGAAGCAGAGGCCCGCGCCGTTTTCGTCAAATGGGATCTCGATTTTGCCATCGTCGGCGAAACCATCGCAGAAGACCGTTTTCTTGTGTTGCACAATGGCGATGTTAAAGCCGACCTGCCATTGGCCACACTGTCCGGTTCAGCCCCAGAATACGACCGACCTTGGGTGGCAACGCCCGCCGCCGAGCCGCTTGAAGATGTCGTTGGCGTCAACCCAATCGACGGTTTGCGCGCGTTGCTGTCGAGCCCTAACTACGCTGGAAAACAGTGGGTGTATGAACAATACGACCAACAGGTTATGGGCGACACAGCCCGCACGCCGGGCGCTGGGTCTGGCATTGTGCGCGTGCATGGCACCGATAAATCACTGGCCTTCACGTCCGACGTGACCCCGCGCTACGTCAAAGCCAACCCAGTTGAAGGCGGCAAACAAGCCGTCGCCGAAGCCTACCGCAATCTGACAGCCGTGGGTGCTAAACCCTTGGCAACAACAGACAACATGAACTTCGGAAACCCAGAAAAACCTGAAATTATGGGCCAGTTCGTTGGCGCGATCCAAGGGATCAGCGAAGCTGTTTCAGCCCTCGACATGCCAATCGTGTCCGGCAACGTGTCGCTTTATAATGAAACCGACGGCACCGGCATCCTGCCGACTCCGACCATTGGGGCCGTTGGCATCATCATGCACCCCGACGATATGATCACTGGTCAAATTCGCGAAGGTCACCTGTTGTTGCTTGTCGGTGAAACGCAAGGCCACCTCGGACAATCAGCCCTGCTGGCAGAAGTCTACGGTCGGGCCGAAGGCGACGCACCTCGCGTCGATCTCGCAGCTGAAAAACGCAACGGTGACTTCATCCGCGCCAATCACACCATGATCCGCGCCTGCACAGACCTATCCGATGGCGGGCTCGCGCTCGCGGCGTTCGAGCTGGCAGAAGAAGCAAAAATCGGCGTCACCCTCGACGCCGATGACACGCCGACCCTATTTGGCGAAGACCAAGCCCGCTACCTGATCGCCTGTAGCTTTGACCAGGCCGAAGACCTGATGATCACAGCCGCAAACGCGGACGTCCCCATCGCAATGGTCGGTAAAGTCGGCGGTGACCAAATCACGTTTGGCAACTACAGCCACGACCTCGCTGACCTCGCACATACCTTCCGCACTAGCTTTGCCGCCGCCGTAGCTTAACGCCTCGCTTTTTCCGAATTACGCCCGCCAAAGGCACCGCCCCTTGCCGCCTGCCCCACAGGTTCTTAGATTAGGCTAAAGCCATAAGGATAAATCCATGCCCATCACGGCCCACGAGATCGAAACCCTGCTACGCGAAGGCTTCCCTGACGCGCAAATTACCGTGCAAGGCGACGACGGCGCACATTTTGCCGCCGAAGTGATTGACGCAAGTTTTGCAGGTAAAAACCGCGTACAACAGCAACGATCTGTCTACGCCGCCCTTAAGGGTAAAATGGATGGATCAAATGGCGATCTTCACGCCTTGGCCCTGACAACCAAAGCACCATGAGCCAATATGTCGCCACAGCAATCCTTTTGGGCATCCTTGCAGCGACCGTTTATGGCGTGTGGTCAGTCGTGCGGATGTTCATGATCGGCTCACGAAGCAGCCCTGACCCTAAGACAAAACAAGTAATCTCATCCAATGCTTCATTTAGAGCAGGAAGTGACACCTCTAGCGCATTCGCTTACACAAAGGATTCACAGGCGCATGCCCGCGCGATGGCTCCAAATAAAACAAGAAAGTAGTTCTCATGACTGCAGAAACACAAATCAAAGACACCGTCACCACAAATGATGTCGTCCTTTTCATGAAGGGCACAAAATCCATGCCGCAGTGCGGGTTCTCATCGCGCGTGGCTGGTGTGCTGAACTTTATGGGCGTTGAATTCGCTGACGTGAACGTGCTGGCTGACGATGACATCCGCCAAGGCATCAAAGACTATTCCGACTGGCCAACCGTCCCACAGCTTTACGTCAAAGGCGAATTTGTTGGCGGCTGCGATATCATCACCGAAATGATGCTATCAGGCGAACTCGACACGCTTTTCACAGAAAATAGCGTAGGGTTCGACAAAGCCGCCGCCGACAAAATCCGTGAAGCCAACGCTTAATGTCAATAGTCGGCCTGCCGCTATGGATTCCACTCCTCGTTGTATTGTTTTTGGCAGTGCGAGGCTATCAGGTGTGGCAGGCTTACAAGCGTAAAAAGCAGCGTGGAAACATACCGGAATTGGGGTCCGAAGAGACCAGCACAGCAAAATTCCGTGCTGAATTGCGACCATCTATGCTCAGCGGTCTATTTAACGGAACAGGCAGACTTCGGCTCGGTGGAAGCTTGCAACGCAATAACGCGATTGACCGCATGTGGAGCCTTGCAGAATCGCTAAATCCGACACTCATTCACAGACCAGTTGGGCCCCGGAAATCTGCACGTCTGCTTGTAAAAGGCATCGCCTTCAACAACAAAGTGACCGTTTTCCTACATGGCCCAACAACCCAAACGACCGACAACGAGCAGATTATCCTTGATGTTTTTGCGTCGATCAGAGTGTCGCCAAAAATCGTAGATGTGTCATCGGACACCGACATGCATCTCGGGCTACCACAAAAAGACGGAACCGCCGATTTGCCATATCTCTATATCGACGGCATCGCATTTGGAAACATTGGCACGATTCTTGATGCCAGCCGCAACGATGAACTTGCTGCCGCGCTGACAGCCGCCGACGTGACATTCGACGAAGACGCTGCCGAAAAACTACGCCAGACTTAAACGGCGCGGCCTTCAATCTGGTCGGCCAAGCTTTCGGCACGTGCAGCAACCTCGGCCAAAGCATCCGTCACTTCACTCGGCACAACAGGCACTTCGACTCGCGTCGCAGGGCGCGCCTCAAGCGTATCAATCTGCGCCTGTAATTGCGCCATCTTGGCATCAGATTCTTTGACCTTATCTTCCAAACCGGACGTTTTGTCGGCTAACATCAGCCCTGCCATCAGCAGCATGCGGGCTTCAGACATCCGGCCAATTTGCGACGAAAGATGCGCGGCTTCAGTGTCCAACATCGCGGCTGCGGAATGCAGGTAATGCTCTTCGCCCTCTTGGCAGGCCACTTCAAACGACCGACCACCAATGGAAATATCAATCTGCGGCATCTTATGCCTCCTCGATCAAGGGTTTGAGACTGGACACAATCGCATCCATTTCCGCAGCTTCAGACGCACGTTGGGCCTGTAACGCCTCGACTTCTGCAATCGTCGCACGGTTAATCAATTCAGGCGCAGTCGCTCCATCCGCCGCGGCACTGCGCAATTGTGCTGTCATATCACGTAGCTCGGCATTCGACGCACGTAACCGCTGAACCTCGGACTCCATCGCAGCCAAGATTGCGCCATGGCTGGCAGCGCGGCCCTCAAGATCTGAAATCGCCCCGTCTTGGCGGTCTTTCAACGTACGCACACGGTCTTCTAACTGGGAATTCGCGGTACGCTCTTCATCCAGTAGGGTGCGCAATTCATCAGTGTCAGCGCTTGGTGTCTCGACAGCAACGGGTGCTGGCTGGCGCGCCACGCCTTCGCGAATACGGTCAAGGGCTGCCGTAATACGCCCCTCTAGTGCAGCAATATCGCTCATCTGCTCGTCCTCCTGAACACGCCAAACGCATCCCATATAAAGTCGTGGCAGGTGGCCGCAGTCATCTGCGTTCGCCGTGCCCTACCGAATCGTGCCTCGTAAGACCAAGCCTAAGCGATCATCGCCCTGCCAGCAAATATGCAGATATCAACGATATGAAACACTTACGACCAGTGCTTGATCTTGGCCCGTGCCCTGATATGACCGCTACAACTCTTGGAAAACCGCTAACCCATAGGATTATAGTCTTGGATATTGCAGCCCTGCGCACCGCCCACCCCGACCATTGGATGAAGGCAGCCGCCATCCGTACCCTTACACTCGACGCGGTCGCTGCCGCAAATTCAGGTCACTCCGGTATGCCGATGGGCATGGCCGACGTGGCAACTGTACTCTATGAAAAGCATCTGAACTTTGATCCGAAGGCACCAGATTGGGCTGACCGCGACCGGTTCATCCTGTCCGCCGGCCACGGTTCCATGTTGCTGTACTCCCTGATGTATCTGACGGGCTACGAAGACATCACACTTCAGCAAATCAAAGATTTCCGTCAATGGGGTGCCAAAACAGCTGGCCACCCAGAATATGGCCACGCGCGTGGTATTGAAACGACGACAGGCCCGCTGGGTCAAGGTATCGGTAACTCTGTTGGTTTCGCGATCGCCGAAGAAATTCAGCGTGCACGCTACGGCAAATTCATCGTTGACCACTTCACCTACGTGATCGCAGGCGACGGTTGCTTGATGGAAGGCGTCTCCCAAGAGGCGATCGGTCTTGCAGGCATGCAAGAACTGTCCCACCTCATTGTGTTTTGGGACAATAACAACATCACCATCGACCTGTCTCTTATACACATCTCCGAGCCCACGAGACCTCTCTACATCTC
>CAJXTP010000220.1 GCA_913061335.1 uncultured Loktanella sp. | reverse complement strand
AGATGTAGAGAGGTCTCGTGGGCTCGGAGATGTGTATAAGAGACAGGGCATAAATGGCTCCGAATAAAATGAATGTTATCTAAACATCCAACTCCTCAACAAACTGCGCGTTCTCTTGAATATACTGATAGCGCAGTTCCGGCTTCTTCCCCATCAAACGCTCGACCAAATCCGCCGTATCCCCCGGCTCATCATCGTGGATTGTGACGCGGATCAGTTTGCGGGTGGTTGGGTCCATTGTCGTCAGCTTCAGGTCTTTTGCGTCCATCTCGCCCAAACCCTTAAACCGCTGCACGTCGATTTTGCCCTTACCGCCAAGGCCCTTTTTCATCGCAGCTTCTTTTTCAACGTCGTCTTGCACGTAAATCCGGTGCGCCCCTTGGGTCAGGCGGTACAGCGGCGGGCAGGCCAGATACAAATGACCTTGGTCGATCAGCGGCCGCATCTGCGTGAAAAAGAACGTCATCAGCAGCGCCGCGATATGCGCCCCGTCGACATCAGCGTCGGTCATGATGATGATCTTGTCATAGCGCAGATCATCAACATTAAACTTGGTGCCCATGCCAACGCCCAATGCCTCGCAAAGGTCATTAATCTCGGCGTTGGTGTGGATCTTGTTGGATGCAGCCCCCAGCACGTTCAAAATCTTACCCTTAAGCGGCAATAAGGCTTGGTTCACACGGTTACGCGCGCCCTTACCAGACCCACCAGCACTGTCGCCCTCCACGATAAACAGTTCAGTGCCTGCGCGGTTTTTGCTCGAACAATCGGTCAGTTTACCGGGCAAGCGCAGTTTCTTAGTCGCGGTTTTACGGGCAGTTTCCTTTTCCATCTTGCGGCGCAGGCGTTCCTCAACGCGCAGCACAAGAAAATCAAGGATCGCGCCCGCCGCTTTGGTATCCGCCGCCAACCAGTTGTCAAAGTGATCGCGCACCGCCATATCAACCATGCGTTGGGCGTCCGTCGTGGCCAAGCGGTCCTTAGTCTGGCCGACAAATTCCGGCTCACGGATAAAGCATGACACCAACGCACAGCCGCCAGCAGTCAAATCGTCGCGCGTAATCTGTGCGGCCTTTTTGTTGTTCACACGCTCGCCGTAGGCCTTGACGCCTTTCAGGATCGCGGACCAAAATCCGGTCTCGTGTGTGCCGCCCTCTGGGGTTGGGACGGTGTTGCAATACGACTGAATGAACCCGTCGCGGGCAGGGGTCCAGTTGATCGCCCATTCGACTTTACCGGGGACTTGGAACTTGTCGACAAATGACACGGTGCCTGCGAATGGCGTATCGGAATACACGGTTGCATCGCCCAAGGTGATTTTCAGGTAATCGGCCAAGCCACCGGGGAATTTGAAGGTCGCGGACAGCGGCGTTTCTTTGTCGTCAATCTCGGTTTTCCAGCGGATTTCAACGCCGGAAAACAGATAGGCCTTGGATCGCGCCATTTTGAACAGCGTCGCAGGTTTCAACGTCAGCTTGCCAAAGATGTCTGGGTCAGGGTGGAATGTCACCGCCGTACCGCGCCTGTTGGGGGCGGCACCGATTTTGGCCAAAGGTGCCTGTGGCACACCTCTGGAAAACTCCATCATGAACAGTTCTTTGTTGCGCGCAACTTCGACCCGCAAGTGATCAGACAGCGCGTTCACTACGGACGAGCCAACACCGTGCAAACCACCGGATGTCTGATAGCTATCACCGGAAAACTTACCGCCCGCATTTAGGGTGCAGAAAATAATCTCGAGCGCGGATTTCGTCGGCTGCTTTGGGTGCGGATCGGTCGGAATTCCGCGCCCGTTATCGCGCACTGTGCAATGGCCGTTGGCGTGCAGTTCCACTTCAATCCACGTGGCGTGCCCTGCGACCGCTTCGTCCATCGAGTTGTCGATGATTTCGGCCACCATATGGTGCAGCGCACGTTCGTCCTTGCCGCCGATATACATACCGGGGCGCAGGCGGACGTGCTCCATATCCTCCAACACCTCAATCGAAGAGGCGTTGTAGTCGTCGGGGCTTGTGGTGGACAAAAGATCGTTCGCCATATCGTGCTGCTCATTTTCTTGATGTTTCGCTCAGTATGACAGGCAGGCCAGCGCGGGGAAAGAGGCATCACCCATTGTGGGCACGCAAACTCTGCGTCAGGATGAAATCGAACAGCGAGGGGCAAAACATGCGCATCTTTTTCACAGGCGGCAGCGGCAAGGCAGGCAAATACAGCGTGGCGCATTTACGCGCCCTTGGCCATTACGTCGTTAACGCCGATCAAGTGCCATCGGGTGAAGCAGGGCCAGAGCTGTTGTTGGATTTGACTGACGCTGGTCAGGTTATGGGGGCGATGTCGCAGTTCGTTGATTTCCACGAATTGGACGCAGGCACTGGCGTGCCAAAATACGATGCGGTTGTGCACTTTGCAGCCACGCCGCGCGTGATGATCGGAACCGATGGTGAATGTTTTCGGACCAACACCCTGTCGACTTATAATGTGATTGAGGCGGCCGTGAAGCTCGGTATCCCCAAGGTGATTTTTGCCAGTTCCGAGACAACATATGGGGTGTGCTTTGCTGATGGCGAGGTGCTGCCAGACTATGTGCCCGTGGATGAAGCCCACCCGACGGTCCCGCACGACAGCTATGCTATGTCAAAGGTTTGTAATGAGGCCACTGCGCAGTCGTTTCAGGCGCGCACAGGGATCGACATTTACGGTCTGCGGTTGAACAACGTGATCGAACCGCATGAATACGCAGAGAATTTCCCAGCGTTTATGGATGATCCAGCGCTAAGACGGCGCAACATATTTGCCTATATTGATGCGCGCGATTTGGGTCAGATGGTCGCGCGGTGTTTGGCCGTTGATGGCTTGGGCTATGAGGTATTCAACGTGGCCAACGACGATTGCTCTGTTGGCATTCCAAGCGCAGAGGTCCGTGAGCGGTTCTATCCCAATGTACCGCTGCGCCGCGAAATGGGCGAATTTGAGACATTTTACGACTGCACCAAAGCCAAACAGATGCTCGGGTTTGCCCCCCAACATAGTTGGCGCGACGCCCTTAAAGGATGATGGGTTAAAACCCATCCTACGCTTCAGATATCTGGACCAGCAGAGCGGTGAGCGGGGCAACCTGTTCGCAGGCCTGCAATATCGCACCACGTAGATCGGCGGGCTGTCCAATGTCCTTGGACGCGACGCAGCTTTTCATCCGGAGCAAATGCGCAGCCGGATGATCCGCCGGATACGCACTTGGCACCCGCTTGAGCGCCGGTTCGCGCAGCTTAAATCCGTCAGCCGCAATGCCGTCCACGATCCCGATAATCCGTTTCGCATCAAGATCCACAAACTTGCGCCAATCCTCCAACACCGGCTTGTCAAACCCCATCATGCCGGACCCAACGGTCACATAGTCCGTTCCAATCCCAAAGAACAACACAGGGTTCTGCCGCCCGCCACCGTCCAGCGTCCACATCATATGCATGTGCGTTTTATCCTTGGAAAACCGCACGTCCCGATGTGGTCGAAACAACTTGGGCTTTACAGGCGCATCGACAAGGTCCGAGATGGCAGGCGCCAGATCATCCATCAAAGCCAAAGCCGCAGGTTTGAGCACGCCGTCATAGGTCCCGCGATGCGCGTCCCACCATACTTTGGCATTGTTGGCCGCAAGGTCTTTATAGAACGCTTGGGCGGCTTGGATCAGATTTTCGGACATGGGATTCTTTCGCATGGCTAGACGGGGAAGAGGATCGGCCCTAAGCCTAGAACTATGGAACACACCGCACAAACCTATTCTGAACACCGACGCGCCATTTGGATGCTCGGCGGCCCGTTGATCGCATCACAAGTGGCGCAATTTTTGATCCATATGACAGATACGATCATGCTTGGATGGTATGATGTGACGGCGCTGGCTGCGGTGACACTTGGGTCAACGATGTATTTCGTGACCTTCATTGTCGGCGCCGGATTTGCCTTTGCGGTGACCCCCATGGTAGCCGCCGCAGCCGAGGCTGACGACGAGGTTCAAGTCCGCCGCGTCACGCGCATGGGCCTATGGCTGTCGATAGCCTACGGGCTGATATTTACGCTGCCGTTCATGTGGTCCGAACAGATCCTGCTGGCCATCGGTCAAGACGCGGTGGTCGCGGCCATGGCACATGATTATCTGGTCATTGCCGCTTGGCAAATGGTGCCCGCACTCATGGCGATGACGCTGAAATCCTATCTGGCAGCGTTGGAATATACGGCAATTATTCTCTGGGCGACCCTTGGGACCGCGTTGATGAATGTGGTCGTCAACTATGCGCTGATTTTCGGGAACTTTGGGGCGCCTGAAATGGGCATCCAAGGCGCCGCAATCGCATCGCTTTTTGTAACATTCGCCACAGTGGTGATCCTTGTCCTATACGGTCTGCGCAAACTGCCGCAGTACAAGCTGCTGCAAAACGTCTGGAAACCCGACGGCGAGATTTTGCGCCGCGTCTTTCAGCTTGGCTGGCCCATCGGGCTGACGTCATTGGCCGAAGGTGGGCTGTTCACCGCAAGCGCGATTATGATGGGCTGGATCGGCCCGATTGAATTGGCAGCCCACGGGATTGCCATTCAACTGGCAAGCCTGACATTCATGGTCCACCTCGGGTTTTCGCAAGCCGCCACCATACGTGCGGGGCGCGCACTGGGGCGCGGCGACGAAGCGAACCTGCGACGTGGGGCAAAAATGGCCATTGGCATGTCGACGGTGTTTGCCTTTGCGACGATGGCTGTGTTCTTGCTGATCCCCGAACCGCTTATTGCGCTGTTCATTGACCCAAGCGAACCTGAAAAAGCGACGCTGCTGCGCATCGGTATCTCGCTTTTGGCGATGGCGGGGCTGTTTCAAGTCGTGGATGCGGTGCAAGTTCTGGCACTTGGCCTTTTGCGTGGCGTGCAAGACACGGCGGTGCCGATGGTGATTGCAACAATCAGCTATTGGGTTGTGGGTCTGCCGGTCAGCTATTTGCTGGCGTTCACGCTTGGCATGGGCGGCGTTGGCATCTGGTTGGGGCTGGTCCTGTCTCTTATACACA
>CAJXTP010000219.1 GCA_913061335.1 uncultured Loktanella sp. | reverse complement strand
GATCTACACCTCTCTATTCGTCGGCAGCGTCAGATGTGTATAAGAGACAGCGCATCTTGCACGTTGTCCTTGGCCCAAGCGGCCAGTGCGGCCCCGTCCATCGACGATGGCACCGAAGGAATTGCGCTTTCGGTGGCCGACAGGATCGCGATCTTTGGACGGGCGTTGCCCAAACGCTGGAGTAGGGCGACGCATTCAGTGATGCAGTCTTGGCGGGTCTCTAGATTAGGTGTGACGTTAACGGCTGCGTCCGAGATCAGGATCGGCTTGCCTCCATCAGGATGGCTGATGTGAAAGATATGCACAAACCGCTTGCCCGTACGTAAACCTGCATCGCGGGACACAGCTGATTTCATGAACACATCGGTGTGCAGATTGCCCTTCATCAGCACGTCAGCCGCGCCTGCACCACAAAGGGCGGCAGCGGTTTGACCGGCCTCCAGCTCGCCATCGGTATCGTGGATGGCATAGGCAGAGATGTCCCAATTTAGCTTGGCGGCTTCCGCGCGGATGGCGTCAGCCTCACCGACAAACACAGGGATCATGATGCCAGCGATGGTCGCGTCTTTGGCGGCCTCCATCGGTAGCGGAGCACCAGCGCGGGCGATTGCGACGCGGGGGGCCGCAAAGCCTTTTGCCATGGCGATCAGGTCTTGTGGGGCTTTTGGGTCCAGCGTGGACAGAAAGGGGGATGTCATAGTGACCTCATAAAATGGCGCGGAGCAGACCCAGTAACGACAGGATCAGCAGCAAGATGACCGCAAAGCGGCGGAACGTCGACGGGCTTGCGGATAGAAAACGACGGCCACCAAGCCAGACACCAAACGCGATGAGCGGAAACGCAAAGGCGGCGGCAATGGGAGTTTCCATCGTGACCAACCCGCCGTGCCAGAGCAGCGGCATGGTGATCAGGTCGAGACCCGTCAGATAGACAATCATGGTGGCGCGAAATGTGGCGGCGGCCATCGGCTGTGCAGTCATGAACGCGGCAACCGGCAAACCGCCAATACCTGCGGCATTGCACAGGCCAGATACGGCCCCGACGCCCATGTGACCGGCAGGTCCGATGACACGGATCAAGGCCCAACCCGACAACAAGACCAGCGACATCAGCAACACAATCGCCGACACCGACAGTCGTGCGGTATCGGCGCCAAAAGCCAGCATCGCGGTCACAGAAAACGGCAGCACGATCGCGGCGCCAGCCAACATTGCGATTACCCGACGCCAATCGATGTGACCCCGAATGCCGCGCGCTTGAAAGGCTGTCATGATGATCTCGCACGTAAATACCACCGGGATCAGAGGAAGCGGGTTTGTGATAAGGGACGCACTCGCGATGAATATCGCCGAGAACCCAAAACCCGAATAGCCCCGCACGTAAGCGGCCCCGACCAAAGCAATGGTCAGGGCCGCCAGTTGTGCGAGGCTTAGGTCGAATAACAACCTTTAGACGATTTGCTGCTGCATGTCGGCTTTGTTGATGCCTGCGACTTCGACAGGGTTCTTCATTGCGTCACGACGGAACGGGTCACCCAGTTCTTGGTTGATCATGGCTTCGATCAATGTGGTGATGCCATTTTCCATCTGGTCTTTGATCGCTTGTGCAAGTGCCGCTGTCAGTTCATCTTGTGTACGGGCGATAACGCCTTTCAGGCCACATGCGTTTGCGATGCCAGCATAGGAAACGCCTTCGTCCAGCTCTGTACCAACGAAGTTATCGTCGAACCAAAGTGTAGAGTTACGCTTTTCAGCGCCCCATTGGTAGTTGCGGAAAACGATCTGTGTGATCGCAGGCCAGTCGCCACGGCCAATTGCGGTCAGCTCGTTCACCGAGATGCCGAATGCGCCGTCGCCAGCAAAGCCAACAACAGGCACATCTGGGCAGCCGATTTTTGCGCCAACGATGGACGGCAAGCCGTAACCACATGGGCCAAACAGACCAGGTGCAAGATACTTGCGGGCCTCATTGAACGATGGGTATGCGTTACCGATTGCGCAGTTGTTGCCGATGTCAGACGAGATGATTGCTTCAACAGGCAGCGCTGCCTGAATTGCACGCCATGCCATGCGCGGAGCCATCCAATTAGGCTTGGCTGCACGTGCGCGCACGTTCCAGTCTGTGCCCGGATCGTCCTGCTCTTCGGTCATTGATGTCAGCTCTTGTGCCCAAGCAGACTTTGTCTGTGCGATAAGTGCGGTACGGTCCTTGCGTCCTGCATCGCCCGCGCCGTCAGCCAGCTTGGATGTGATCGCAGTTGCAACTTTGGCAGAGTCGCCGACGATACCAACAGTAACCTTCTTGGTCAGGCCAATGCGGTCAGGGTTGATGTCGACTTGGATGATCTTGGCTTCAGTTGGCCAGTAATCCATGCCGTAGCCGGGCAGGGTCGAAAATGGGTTCAGGCGTGTACCCAAGCACAAAACAACGTCTGCTTTGGCGATCAATTCCATACCAGCCTTAGAACCGTTATAGCCTAACGGACCTGCATAAAGCGGGTGGTTGCCCGGGAACGCATCGTTGTGCTGGTAGCCTACGCAAACTGGTGCATCGAGGGCTTCTGCCAGAACGCGGGAGGCTTCAATGCCGCCCTTGGACAGGATCGCGCCTGCGCCGTTCAAGATCACTGGGAATTTCGCTGTGGACAGCAAATTAGCTGCGTCCTGAACCGCAGTTTCGCCGCCCTGTGGCAATTCAAAATCTACGATGACGGGCAGTTCGATGTCGATGACTTGAGTCCAGAAATCGCGCGGGATGTTGATCTGCGCTGGCGCGGATGCGCGCTTGGCTTGCATGATCACGCGGTTCAATGTCTCGGCGATGCGTGACGGATCGCGAACTTCTTCTTGGTAGGCAACACAGTCAGCGAACAGGTTCATCTGCTCCATCTCTTGGAAGCCACCTTGGCCGATTGTTTTGTTGGCAGCCTGTGGTGTGACCAGCAGTAATGGTGTGTGGTTCCAATACGCGGTTTTCACAGGGGTCACGAAGTTTGTGATGCCCGGACCGTTTTGCGCGATCATCATGGACATTTTGCCAGTCGCACGGGTGAAGCCGTCAGCCATCATGCCGCCGGATGTTTCGTGCGCACAGTCCCAGAAAGTGATGCCTGCATCAGGGAAGATGTCGGAAATTGGCATCATGGCAGAGCCGATGATCCCGAATGCGTTGTCGATGCCGTGCATTTGGAGCACTTTTACGAAGGCTTCTTCGGTGGTCATTTTCATAGGGGCCGTCGGCAGCGTCAGATGTGTATAAGAGACAGTTTTCATGGGGGCAGTCCCTTTTTCGATGATATACGGAAAAAACGCGACAGAAATGCCGCGTCTTGCTTGGGGCGACACTATGTCTGACGACAGAGTCGCGTTAGGGCCAGTTGTAGTATGAGCCTAAGGCCAATGCAAATTTTATTGAGAATCAGAGTCTCAATAACGGTAACTATCTGGATGCTTTGATTTCTTTTCCAATAATCGACACGCCTTCGGGGATGCGGCTGGATGGGATTGATGAATATGCGAGCCGAAAATACTCTGTTGGTGGGGTTGGGCCTGCAAAAAATGGCGCGCCTGGTTCGATTAAAACGCCCTTTTCGCGCAACCGTTCCGCCAGTGCAGTTGTGTCCAATCCATCGGGTCCGCGCAGCCACACCGATGATCCGCCATAGCTGCCTTGACCTGCGATGGTCAGTCCTTCCGCGCTTAAAGCGGCATCCATGACATTGCGTCGTTCGTGGTACGCGCGGCTCATTCGGCGCACGAGCGCATCGTAGTGTCCCAATGACAGGTAGTAG
Organism: uncultured Loktanella sp.; assembly: GCA_913061335.1. Taxonomy (GTDB): domain Bacteria; phylum Pseudomonadota; class Alphaproteobacteria; order Rhodobacterales; family Rhodobacteraceae; genus Yoonia. The sequence goes on along the minus strand of CAJXTP010000219.1, from coordinate 1,318 downwards.
CTGACCGTGCGCTGGATGTGTCCGGGCGGATGGCGCAAGACCGAGGCGCGCAGGGCGCGGGCTTCGCGAATAAAGGGTGCAGGACCAACAAGATAGCCCAAGCGTAGGCCCGGAAAGAGCGATTTGGAGAATGAGCCGACGTAGATAACCCGTCCGTTGCGATCAAGCGACTTGAGCGAGGGCGAGGGGGCTTTGAGAAACGACATCTCAAATTCATAGTCATCTTCGACAATCAGAAAATCATCTTCTTCTGCCTTTTGTAACAAGGCTTTACGCCGAGCGAGCGGCATGGTGGCGGCTGTTGGGCATTGGTGGCTGGGGGTTGTGAAAACGACATCTGTGTCGTCGGGCAGCGCGTCTGGTGGTAGGCCGTCGGCGTCAACTTGCACGGCTGACAGCTGACAGCGCGATTGAGTCAGGATATTGCGCAAAGCGGGATAACAGGGGTCTTCAATGGCCGCACGACGGCGCGAATTGAGCAAAACTTGGGCCGATAACCACAGCGCATTTTGGGCGCCCATTGTCACCAAAATCTCGGACGGACCAGCCAAAATTCCGCGCCGTGGAAGGGTCTGACGGGCAATAAATTCGACCAGTTTTGGGTCGTCTCCATCAAAGTAATCCGCTGTTAATGCAGAGAAATCCCGCATTCCGAGGGCTTGTAATGCACAATTCCGCCAATTGGCTGAATCGAACAGTGTGGGGTCGGCTTGGCCGTAGATGAATTGGTATTTGTATTTGGCCCAATCGGTGGGTTTTTCCATGCCCAGTGACGGGGCGAAACGCTGACCTATGGCGCGGTTCCAATCGACGGTGCCTGTGCCTGATTGTTGGGCCTTGAATGCGGGCGGTTCGGGCGCGTTTTCGGACACAAAATACCCCGAACGGCCACGTGATGTCAGGTAATCGTCAGCGACCAATTCAGTGTACGAAAGGGTGACGGTAATCCGGCTAACCCCTAGATGTGACGCGAGTTTTCGGCTTGAGGGCAACCGTTCGCCAGCCCGAAAACGGCCCGCCAAAATGCCTTGCGCAACCATCTGTTGGATGCGCGCCTGCAACGTGCCTTCGACGGCAGAATCGAGAAAGAATGTTTCGACAGAGATTGACATGAACTGGCCCTAATATGGGGTCAGATTGGACTTAACAATATCGGAAAACAAGGCGTAAGTTTCGCATAAGTTTTGCATAAGTTTTGCATATGCCGATTTTCGCGGGCAGCAAAGGCGACTATGCGGACAAAACCGACCTTGAATTTTTAGCCTTCGCTGGCGCAGCATTCTCTCGCATATGCGGCTGGCTTGCTGTCTCTTATACA
>CAJXTP010000218.1 GCA_913061335.1 uncultured Loktanella sp. | reverse complement strand
CTCTATTCGTCGGCAGCGTCAGATGTGTATAAGAGACAGAGAAGGGGCTTTGGGTCAAACGATTGAGATTGCAGCAGGCGGTGCCGTCGCGCTGTTTTTCTTTCTTGGCTTCAAGGTATGCGAACGCGAGCTGGTGACGCGCTATTTTGATTGGACAGGCAGCGACGAATAGGGCTTTCCGCTCGCGCCATTTGCGCTCATCAAAGGGCATGCAATTCGGTTATCTTCAATTTATCCGTGAAAACGCGCCATTCCTGTTGGCAGGCGCGCTTTTGTCATTTTTGTCCAGCTTTGGGCAGACGTTCTTTATCGCGATCTTTGGCGGTGAAATCCGCGAAGCGTACGGTTTGTCGAACGGCGACTGGGGCTTGTTGTACATGATTGCCACCGGCGCATCTGCGGTTGCGATGGTATTCGCTGGCGGTTTGGCAGATCTGTTCCGCGTCCGGTCATTGGGCATCGGAGTCGTACTCGCACTTGGAGCGGCATGCATTGCGATGGCCGTGAACACGACAGTCGCTGGGCTGGTGCTCGTCATCTTTGCACTTCGGTTTTTCGGCCAAGGCATGGCATCCCATATGTCGGTCGTGTCGATGACGCGTTGGTTTGTCGCGGCGCGCGGACGCGCACTTGCAGTGGCTGGCATGGGGTTCATGTTCGGCGAGGCGACATTGCCGCTGGTCATGGTTTGGCTGAAATCAATCACCGAATGGCGCGGCCTCTGGATTTGGTTCGCAGTCGTTTGCGTAATCTTGTCAGTGATCCTTTTCCGCCTGCTTCGGCTTGAACGGACCCCGCAATCTGCTGCAAATGCAACGGCAGCAACTGGCCTGTTGGGCAAACATTGGACCCGCGCAATGGCGCTGCGGCACCCGCTGTTCTGGCTCATGGTCCCTGCAATCGTTTTCTTTTCCGCATTCGGCACAACGTTCTGGTTCCACCAAGTCCACTTTGCCGAGGTCAAAGGATACTCGCATCTGGCGCTAGTCGCCGTGTTCCCGCTTGGGACAATCGCGCTGGCAATTTCAACGATCATCTACGGCTGGGCAATCGATCGGTTTGGCGTGGTGCGCCTGATGCCGTTTTATATTTTACCTTACGTCGTCGCGTTCTGCCTGCATTGGTACGCGCCAAACCTGATCTGGACGGCAGTCGCCGTGATCCTGATGGGCATCTCCGGCGGCGGAAACGCGACGATCCTTTCGGCGTGCTGGGCAGGGTTTTATGGAACGCGATTCATCGGATCAATCAAAGCCGCAGCCGCAGCACTCATGGTGCTTGGCTCTGCAATTGGTCCAGGCCTCAGCGGGCTGTTGATCGATGCGGGCGTCGGGATCGAAATACAAATGTTGGGCTATGCCGCCTGTTTTGCCTTTGCTGCGTTCATGATGGGCTTGGCAGCGCGCATGGCCAACCGCCTAGCGGACGCGTCGTAGATAAACGTAATACGCACCGTGCCCGCCGTGGGTCAAATGGGCTGGCGTCACTTGCAAAATAGCCTGCGAAATCGGTGGCAATGCCATCCATTGCGGCACCTGATGCCGCAAAACACCCTGCCGCGCGGGTATCGGACCACCATCATCGCGCATTTTTCCCTTGCCAGTAATCACCAAAACCAACCGCCGACCCATCGCCTGAGAATTCAGAATGAACCCCAACAACTCAGGGTGGGCCTGATCCATCGTCATGCCGTGCAGATCAATGCGGGCTTCTGGTTTTAACTTGCCGCGTTTCATCTTACCGAACGCTTTGTTGTCCATGTTCAGCGGTGCGCGCGACAAACGATCCGCAATCCCGGGCAGCACATCGTTGCGCCGCTGATGATCGACCCTTTGACCAACAGCAAAATGCGGCAGCGGATCAGGTGAAATCACAGGTTTCGGCTTTTGTGCAATCGCTGCGGGCATATCGACAACGCGCACCGGATCAAGCGCTTGGGCCGTGTCAGCAACACGATCCCACAAGGCCCGTTCTTCGGATGATAAATGGCGTGGGCGTCTCATTTGATGGTTTCTGGCAGCATCGCATAAGCCAATTGAATTGGCAGCAGCCGGATCATACGACCGCCATCTTTAATGCGGCCAGCGGCGCGACCAGCGGTTTTGCCAGTGCCATAAAAAATATCAGCGCGCTGCGCACCTTTGATCGCTGACCCAGTATCTTGGGCGACCATCAGGCGACTAATCGGCGCGGCACCCGCTTTTTCAATCCAAACTGGGGTGCCCAATGTGGTGAACGCTGGGTCGACTGCAATCGATCTGTCGGTGGTGATCGACCTGTTCATCGCACCAAGGGGTCCCTTATCGGCAGGTACTTCACTCACTTCACGGAAAAACACATAAGACTTGTTTACCCAAAGCAATTCGCGGCCTTGTTCGGGGTTATTGCTAACCCAATTGCGAATAACCTGCGCAGAGACCTGATGCGGCTCATAAGTGCCGCGGCGGATCAATTCCTGACCAACGGACGAATAGTCGCGCCCGTTTTTGCCGCCATATCCAACGCGCATACCGCCACCGTCAGGCAAGCGAATGCGGCCTGATCCCTGAACCTGTAGAAAGAACAGATCAACGGGGTCAGCAAGCCAAGCGATCTCTAATCCCTTACCAGACAGGGCCGTCGTTTCTTCGATTTCCTGACGTGACAAATACGGCTGGCCAGCCACATAATCAGGCGGCAGGCTGTAAATCGGATATTGGTACGGTCCACCTCGGGTCTTTGACCCGCGCAGTTCCGGTTCAAAATATCCAGTGAACAACATCGGCTCACCATCCTCGATCAACATCGGCTGAAAGAACGTTTCAAAGAACGCGCGCGCATTAGGAGCGGTCTTAGCAAACGCGCAAAGACCCTGCCATTCAGGGTCCTTCATATCGCCGCAAGTATCAGTGAAAACTGTCAACGCAGTTGCGTGATCGTCCGTGGCCCAGCCAGTCAAATCATCAAAAGTCAGCAATGAATAAGTTGGTTCTGCCATTGCCGCCCCCGCAAAAAACAGGCCAAGGGCCGCAGCCCCCAGCCGGTTTTGGTTCATCCGCCCGTTGCGACAAGGTGCCAGTTCGGATCATCCGCACCCATATCGCGCGCAAACGTCCAGACATCTTTCTGGCGCTTAACTTCGTTCTCGTTGCCTTCAACCACATCACCACCCGCGTCGCGGACTTGATATGTCATTTCGCTTTTGAAACGCATCGTGATCTCGGCTTCTTTGTTGGTCTCATCAAAGCGAGCGGACTTCAGAACCATATCGCTGATCCCAATGAAATTTGCCTCGACGGTCAAACCCTTTTTCTCGCGCTCATCCACGACACTGGATAACGCCTCGTACACATCTTCGGATATGAACGGCAGAACAGACGCAAGTTCGCCATTTTCAAACGCAACAAGGATCATTTCATAGGCGCCGCGCGCACCGCCCAAAAATTCGCCCACGTGGAACGATGGATCAACGCGCTTCATCGCGGCAAGCGCCAAGGCAGTGTCGGACCCTTCTTCAGCGTGATCCATAATGTCCTCGTCTGGGCCACCCTCAATAACTTCAAAACCATTGCGACGACGGTCGCTTTCGGTATCGGTTGAGCGGACCTCAGGTTTTTCAAACCCTTCGCGAGTGCCAAGCACAGTCCGCAGCTTAAGGATCAGGAAAACAGCAATGCCAGCGAGCACTAACAGTTGGATAATCGGAGAGTTCATCGGGGCCTCGTTCAAAAAGGGCATGGAAAAATCGTGTTCTGTCCTTATGTAGGTGTTGGGTAGGGCCAAGTCCACTGTCGCCCCCCAAACAACAAAGGAAAGGGCCAGTAAATGTGGCTGCTAATTGCTTTTATCGCGGTTCCGTTGATCGAAATCGCATTGTTTATCCAAGTTGGCGGGTTCATCGGGTTATTTCCGACGCTTGGTATCGTACTTGTGACCGCGATTTTGGGGTCTTGGCTGGTGCGCAGCCAAGGTGCGCGCGAAATTTCCCGCCTCCAAGGTGCATTTTCGGACCTGCGCGATCCAACCGAACCGTTGGCCAATGGCGCGATGATCCTATTTGCGGGCGCTTTGCTGCTCACGCCAGGGTTTTTCACCGATGCAGTCGGGTTTGCCCTGCTATTTCCGCCATTTCGCGCCGCCGCGTTCAAATGGGCGAAATCCAAGGTCAAAGTGCAACAATTTTCCATGGGTGCCGGACCGATGAATGCGGGTCCCACACAACCATCTGGCCCCGATGACCGCGTCATTGACGGCGAATTCGAAGATCTTTCTGACCCAAAACGCCCAACTCACAAAGCATCCGAATGGACCAAGCATTAATCGTGATTGAGGACGCGGCGTTCACCTGATAACAACGCCCGAACCAATTTAGACCGGAGCAAATAATGGCCGATACACCAACCGCAGCCGCGGACGCCGCAGCCGCACCAAAAGTTTCCAACCGCGTATTGGCACAATACGTGCGCGATATGTCGTTTGAAAACATCCTTGCCCAAAAAGGCATTACCGGCGACGCGCAACCAGAGATCAAAGTTCAAGTAAACCTTGATGCGCGCAAGCGCGGCGCTGAAGGCCAGTTTGAAGTCATCACCAAGCTGAAAGTCGAAAGCAACGCCAAAGCAACCGGCGATCCGCTGTTCGTGCTCGAACTGGAATATGCTGGCGTTTTCGAAGTAAAGGGCGTGCCCGAAGATCAGATGCACCCTTACCTGTTGGTCGAATGCCCACGCATCACGTTCCCGTTTTTGCGCCGCATCGTCAGCGACGTAACCCGTGACGGTGGCTTTCCGCCGCTGAACCTTGAGACAATTGATTTTGTGGCGCTGTACCGCTCTGAAATTACCCGTCGTCTTGAGGCAGAAAAAGCCAAAGCGACCGAGAATTAAACCTTAGTCACGATTCCAAAGCACGCCGTCGCCCAAACTGTCTATAAACGCAGTATGGGCGGCGGCTTCTTCATTTGTAATGCGCGGCGGCAGTGTATTTGGCCGCGCGGCTGGTCGCCAATCCTTGGCATCGCCCGCACCGACTGTCTTGTTCGCGACCGCGCCAAGCCCAAAATCGGGCTGCCGACCACCGATCAGTTCCAGATACACTTCTGTCTCTTATACACATCTGACGCTGCCGACGAATAGA
>CAJXTP010000217.1 GCA_913061335.1 uncultured Loktanella sp. | reverse complement strand
CGTTTGCAAGGCGCGCAGTTCGTCAACTTGTTTGATCATTCAACCGGATCGCAGCCGTGGCGCACCAGTGCTGCCAGCGCCGAAGATTTGCTGATCATGTCGCAGCGCATTATTGGTGGCACTGAGGCGCAGGCGTTTTTCCAACGCGCTGCAAGTAGGCAAGGGAAGTCCGGCTATCTACCTGATGTTACCTCGGAGTTTCTAGAAAATTTAGAACGCGAAATGGCTGGCTCTGTGGGGGCGGCCACGGCTCATGCGATGATTGGCCAGTTAACCGATGGCAGTGGCGTGTCCGTTGAAGACCTGATTGCCGTTGCGGACGAGGCCGCGCAAATTTTGGAATACTCCAACCAGCTTGAGGCCAAATCGGCAGAGCAAGATCGCACTGCGCGCGCCCTGCGTGATGCGAACGAGCAGCTAACCGCTTTGTCGGTGCAAAAGGACGCGTTTCTAAGTCAGATCAGCCATGAATTGCGCACGCCGATGACCTCTATCCGGTCGTTTTCCGAGATCTTGCGTGATAGCGATATGACCGCTGCTGAGCAGGGCAAATATGCGGGCATTATCCATGATGAAACCCTGCGTTTGACGCGGCTTCTTGACGATCTTTTGGACCTGTCCGTGCTCGCCAATGGTGAGGTCGTGTTGCAGGTTCAAACTGGTGGGCTAAGCGCGTTGATTGATCGCGCTGTCAGCGTGGCAGGGCATGGCGTTGATTTAAAGATCAAACGCACGCTCGCCGCAGAGGGTGTGATGTTGCGCACTGATCTGGATCGTCTTGTGCAAGTATTTATTAATTTGATCGCAAACGCGCATAAATATTGTGATGCACAAAAGCCTGTGCTGCGGATTGAAGTATCGCGCAACAACGGCGCGTACCGTATTGATTTTATTGATAATGGCAGTGGCATTCGATCTGAAAATCAGCAGATTATCTTTGAAAAGTTCGCCCGCGTTTCAGATGAGGGTAAGGCGGGCGGCGCGGGTCTTGGGCTTGCGATTTGCCGCGAGATTATGACCCGTTTGGGCGGGCAGATTACCTATCTTCCGGGCCAAAGCGGAGCTGCGTTTCGGGTTGTGTTACCTGAGACGGTAATCTTAGCAAATCAGTAACCAATTACGGCGTAGATTGGTGGTGCGGAATGCTTTGCCAAAAAGGGGGCGCAGACCCTTTTGACTATGGATAATACCATCCTTGTACGTATGACAACGCGGCCCACGGCGGGGGCTGTGGATGTTCCTTTGACGTCGACCCGTGCGTTGCGGCTTGCGGTAACACGGGCGGCTGATCGGTCGCTTGGTATGACGTTAACGGTCGCAAAGGTCGCTGAGGACTTGAAACCGTTGGATGCGATGGTGGCGATGCTGCCTGATGAAATGAGCTTCGTGCGGTTGGAACGCGCTGGTGTTTTGGTTGGTTTGGTCGCATTGGATGTGCAACTGCGGGCTGCTGCAAATGAAATGCAGACCATGGGTCAAGTTTCGACAAAACATGCAGTCGATCGGGCGTATACTGGTACAGATATGATGCTTGCGGCGCCATTATGTGAAGGGGTGCTATCGCTATTGCCGCAAACGACGCAAGGGTCCGATCTTGATGGTTGGGTTGACGACGTCACCTTGGGTGATCCGTTTGATAGCTTGCGTGCAGCCAGTTTGACCATGGCCGATGCCGATTATCGCATCATGCGTGTGACGGTGGATTTGGTGCCCGATTCCCGTCAGGGCGAAATGATCATTGCGCTGCCCAACCATCAACCTGCAGCCGTTTCCACCCCTGAATTTATGTCGGACGGAACTTGGGACAGGCGGATGCACGCTGCTGTGTCACAAGCCCCTGCTACATTGCGGGCTGTTTTGCATAAAATGGATCTTACTTTGGGCTACGTCGATAGCTTGCAGATTGGGGATATATTGCCGCTGTCGGGTGCGACGGTTGGATCGGTCAGATTGTTCGCGCCAGATGATGTTATGGTGGGAAGGGCCCGATTGGGGCAATCCGCAGGGATGCGAGCCGTGCGCATTCAGGCACCGCCGGAGCCTGAATTGCATGACATACCTACGCCAAAACCCGCCGAAATAGCGCAGGTCGACTAAACTTTACTTGCTAGCTGGTCAAGCTGTCCACGCATCCCGCCAAGCTCGTATCCCGCGGATTGGGTCGCTTTGATAATGTCATCCGTGGTCATTTCACCCGCTTGGGAAAGCGACCAAACGATGGACGACCGTGTGCCGGATGCGCAGTAGGCCAAAACGGGACCCTTAGCGTCATCGATGGCCGCTTTTTGTTGCGCGACCATATCCTGCGTCAACCCTTGATGGGTGACCGGAAGGCGCACAAATTGTAGGCCTGCAGCTTCGGTTGCGATTTGCATCGCGTAGGCTTGATGGCTGCTTGGCACCTCTTCGTCGGGGCGATTGCAGATCACACATGTAAAGCCTGCAGCCGCAATCGCAGGCAAATCTGAGGGGTCAATTTGTGGACTGACGGAAAAGGCGGGGCTGATTTGACGAATATCCATACCCGCCTTTACTGTTGCTTTTCCCATTAATCCAGAACTTTACGAAGTTTCGGTGCCCAGAGCATGCCCGCCAGCATCGCGATCAAGAAGATGATCCCACCAAAGCCGCCAAAGCTAAGCGATGCGAGGGCCGGACCGGGGCAAAGCCCAGCAAGGCCCCAACCGATGCCGAACAGCACGGAGCCTACAACGAGTTTGCGGCCCACTTTTGGGTCAGACGCCGCATCAAAATGGTCGCGCAACATAGGTTTACGGCCTTCGACAAACCGCCAAGCTACGGCCATTGGGACGATAGCACCGCCCATGACGAAAGCTAAGGTTGGATCCCAGTCGCCAAAAACGTCCAGCCAGCCTTGCACCTTTTTCGTGTCGGTCATGCCAGAAATCAGGAGCCCTGCGCCGAACAAACTGCCGACGATAAATGCCATAAAATTGCGCATCAGATCACTCCCAATACATGTTTAAAGAGCACGACTGTAAGGCCGCCTGCACCGATGTAGAACACGGTCGCTACGATCCCGCGCAGCGATAGCCGGCTGATCCCGCAGACCCCGTGCCCTGATGTACACCCGTTTGCTATCCGTGTGCCGACGCCCACAAAAATACCTGCGATGGCGATCACCAGCAGATTTTCAGTCAGATACGTCGGCTTCACGCCCATGGCCAAAGTCATGATCGCAGGCACAATGATCAGCCCTGCAATCAAGGCCGCTTTTTCGGTCCAGTTTCCTAAACCTGACCTGTCTACTAGTCCGCCGATGATACCTGACGCGCCCATGATCCGCCCGTTGACGAGCAGGAAGATGGCCGCAGCGCCCCCAATAAGTAGGCCGCCGAACAGCCCCATGATCCAATCTGTTGGCATGATAAATCCTTGATATTTAGAGTGTGTTGACAGGAACTTTGAAGTAGCTCGTGCCGTTGTCTTCGGGCTCTGGCATATTGCCAGCCCGCATGTTTGTCTGGATCGACGGTAAAATCAGCCGTGGCATGCCAAGCGTCGCATCGCGCTCGGTCCGCATGGCGACGAATTCTTCCATTGGACGCCCTTCGCCGATATGTACGTTCAGCGCTTTTTGCTCGCCGATGGTGGTTTCCCACGCGAAATCATCGCGCCCAGGTGCTTTGTAGTCGTGGCCAACAAACACGCGCGTGTCGTCAGGCAGGGCGAGAATTTTCTGGATGGATTGGTAGAGATCCGTTGCAGACCCGCCGGGGAAATCGCACCGTGCAGTCCCAAAATCGGGCATGAACAATGTGTCACCGACGAATGCCGCCCCACCGATCACGTAGGTCAAGCAGGCCGGCGTATGACCGGGTGTGTGCATCACGTCGCAGCGCAATTGCCCGATGTGAATGCTGTCCCCATCTTTGAAAAGCGCGTCAAATTGTGAACCGTCCCGTTGAAACGCCGTCCCTTCGTTGAACACCTTGCCGAATGTGTCTTGGATAACCGTGATCTGGTCCCCGATGCCAATCTTTCCGCCCAAGCGGTCTTGCAGGTAGGGCGCCGCAGACAGATGATCTGCGTGCACGTGACTTTCCAATATCCACGCGACGGTCAGGCCATTGGCCGTAACAAAATCTACGATTGCGTCGGCGGACGTGGTGTCGGTGCGTCCTGCCGCCTGATCATAATCAAGCACGCTGTCGATAATCGCGCAGGCAACCCCTTGGGGTTCTTGTACGACGTAGGACACGGTGTTGGTGGCTGGATCGAAGAAGGCTTTGACTGTGGGTTCCATGGCGAATCTCCCTTACCCGTCAACGATAAGCGTTTTGAAACACATTTCAATGTTGAAATGTGTTTTTAGATGCGGCAAGGTGTTCGGATGACCAAAGTAACACCTGATCCAATGGATGCTGCTGCCACCGAGGCGGCCGCAATGATGAAAGCCCTATCCAATCCGGGCCGCTTGCGCATTTTATGTGCGCTGGTCCCGAAAAATATGACAGTGGGCGAGCTGGAGGCGAGCTTGGGCCAAAGCCAGTCTTATGTGTCCGGTCAACTGCTGAAATTACGCGCTGAAGGACTGGTCGTATGCGACCGTGATGGTCGTATCATGCGGTACCGGTTGGCCGATCCGCGTGTCCGTCCGATGTTGGAGCGGATGTACGAGGTGTTTTGTCCGGTGCCGGTATCAGGCGAGGACAATACCCACGATAACCATCATCAGCCCGATCATTGATACAAAAAGCGCACCCATATTGATCGGCAGAATTTTGGAAATGCGTGCGCGCATGTCTGCGTCATCAAGCTTGGCTTTTTTGGCACGTGCCACCATGACAATGGATGCCACGATCCCGATCATGCCCAAAACAGACAACGCTGCCCCAATCCAAATTAACATGCCGATATCCCTTTTTCACACCAATCCCGCCTAGCTGCTTGGCGGGGCTTGCGCAAGGGTTGCGGAGCGGGCTAGGGAAGGGGCCAGCCAATTCACAGGAGCCGGCATTATGGACAATGACGTGACAGACACCACAACCACAGTTGCCGGCCAAGAGCTGCGCCAGTTTATCGAGCGTTTTGAGCGTTTGGACGCTGAAAAGAAAGACATCTCTGACGCCCAAAAGGAAGTTATGGCAGAGGCCAAAGGCCGCGGTTATGACACCAAAGTGC
>CAJXTP010000216.1 GCA_913061335.1 uncultured Loktanella sp. | reverse complement strand
ACTCTCTCTTAGTTTAAGCAGCTCTTGGTTCCAAAAACCCTGACGACGGACAGGATGCCCGTATCGCCGAACTGCGTGTCAAAGTCGGTCAAGAGGTGGCGCAGGGTGATATTTTGGCAGTGCTCGATAATTTGGCGCAGCTTCAGGCAGGCGTGGCATCCGCGACTGCGACCCTTCGCGTTCGGGAGGCGAACTTGATCCAAACGCGGACGTCAATTGCCGCAAGCCGTGCAGAAGCATCGGCATCGTTAGAGCGCGCACAAGTCACAGCGCGCGTTGGACAAACTGATTTAACACGAGCGACGTCATTGTTTGAACGCGGCCTGACAACCCGCGCCGATTTCGACCAGATTGTCGCCCGCGCGTCTGAAGCACAGCGCGACGAGGAACGCGCCATCGCCACGCTGTCGCGCTATGATACCGGGTCGCAGACCGTTCAGGCGGACATTGCTGTCGCCGTGGCGAATTTGGACGCGGCGCACGCCGACCTGACCCGCGCAACCCAAGATCTGGAACGGGCATATGTGCGTGCGCCGGACCGTGGCACCGTACTGGATATCAATGTGCGTGTTGGCGAACGGCCACCCAATGGCGGCATGATTGACCTTGGCGATATTTCGCAAATGACAGTGCAGGCAGAAGTCTATCAGACCCTAATTGGGCGGGTAACAATTGGCGATCCTGTGATTGTTTCGGCAGACGCATTGGCCCAAGACTTGTCTGGCGTTGTGTCGGCTATCGGGCTGGAAATCGGACGACAATCAATTACTTCGGATGATCCGGCTGCCAATACGGATGCGCGGGTTGTCGACGTCATTGTAGTTCTGGACGCTGAATCATCAGCCCGCGCACGCGCCTTTACTAACCTTGAAGCGGTCGTCAGAATTGATGCAGGTCGGGCCGAATGAACAAGATCCTAAGCCTGTTGTTCGGACGTTTGCCCATTGGATGGCTGCAATTATCGCACAGCAAGGGGCGGCTTATTGCAGCGGTGTCTGGCGTGGCCTTTGCCAACCTTTTGGTGTTCATGCAATTGGGTATCTTAGGGGCGCTAAATAGTTCGACGGTCGCGCCGTATTCGTTACTGGGCGCAGATATCATTTTGTCGTCGCAGGCTGGCAATACGCTGACCGACAGCGACAACGTCGCTCAAGTTTGGATGTTTCAGGCGCTTAGCGTGCCGGGCGTGGCCGCGGCCTCGCCGATTTTCATTGGCAATTTGCCGATTACGCTGGTTGATGGAACCTCTGCCACGCTCTTGACGTTTGGGGTGGACGCCACAAAACTCGGCTTTGTCTCGCCCTCCATCGCGAAATCGTTAGGGCAGTTAACCATCGAAAACACAGCGCTGATCGACAAGGGAACGCGGGGCGTTCCGGCTGACGTGATCGCGGGTATCGAGGCTGGAAATCCGTTTTCATTTGAAGCAAACGGCCGGACGCTTTCAGCCATCGCAACAATGAATGTGAGCGGCGGGTTTTTGGCCGACGGCATGATGGTGACGTCTGACCAGTCGTTTTTTCGGCTCTTTGGCGCACGGACCAGCGCGGCCCCAAATCACATCCTTTTGCAGGTCGATGAAGGCGTTTCACACGACGCGGTGGCCACGCGGCTGCGGGCGGCTCTTCCGGCGCAAAGCGTCAAAATTCAGACACTGCAAGAGGCGGCTGGGGCCGATCTGGCCTTTATGTCAACGCAGCGGCCAACCGGTATTATCTTTGGCTTTGGCGTCTTTATGGGCATCCTCGTTGGGCTCGTGATCGTCTATCAGGTGTTGTCGACGGACGTCGCGGATCACTTGCGCGAATACGCGACCTTTAAGGCCATGGGATACGGAAATACGTTCTTTCTCGGCATCGTATTTGAAGAGGCAATTGTGCTTGCGATCTTTGGCTTTATTCCGGGGCTTATCGTGTCGATGGGGCTTTATGCTGGACTGGTTTCCGTCACGGGGTTGCCGGTTGAAATGGATATCGGGCGCGCGGTTCTGGTGTTTCTCGGAACGCTCACAGCCTGCACAATATCGGGTGCGATTGCCACGCGACGGCTGGCCCGCGCTGATCCGGCGGATCTGTTTTGATGGCTAATTTGGACCCGATACACGTGCAAGGCCTTGATCACTTTTTTGGTGCTGGCGATGCACGTAAACAAGCGATTTTCGATATAAACCTGACGATAAAACGCGGAAGTTTGACCATTTTGATGGGGCCGTCTGGGTCGGGCAAAACAACGCTGCTGACCTTGATCGGCGCACTACGTGATGTCCAAACTGGACATATCCGCGTTTTAGATCGCGAATTGAACGGTGCTGATGAAACGGCGCTGGTGCAACTTCGCCGACGTCTTGGGTTCATATTTCAGGCGCACAACCTGCACGAAAGCTTAACCGCAACGCAGAATGTGCTGATGGGGTTGCAGGTCCATGGCGCCGGAGACGCCGCAAAACAACGCATTGCCGCACATCATATGCTTGACCTTTTGGGGTTGCCCGACCGTCGGGATTATCTGCCGGGTAGCCTGTCTGGCGGGCAAAAACAACGTGTCGCCGTGGCGCGCGCGCTGGTGTCCAACCCAGAAATTATCTTGGCCGATGAACCCACCGCGGCGCTCGACAAAGCATCCGGTCAAACGGTCGTCGAGCTGCTTAAGGCGCTTGGGCAACAGCGTGGCGCGACGACCATTATGGTCACGCATGATCCGCGAATTCTTGAACTTGCGGACCGGATTATCACACTCGAAGACGGGCGCATTGTGTCTGACAAAACCAACGACTGACAGCCCTAATGCGCCAACCCCTTCCGACGGCGCAGCACGAGCATGAAACCAAATATGACCTCGAATACCGCACCAGGGAGCAGCAGTGCCATCGACGCCGTCGCCAATCCGTATGCCTGGGCTACCATTGCGGCAACAAGGCAGAGATACCCTGCAAAACCCACCAAGCCGAGCATTGTCGGTACCAACGTTGACCTGATCAGCCAGAGGCACATCGGTAAACTGCCAAGGCCAAGCCCGATCATCGCAAGCTGGTAGAAGACGTCGCTTGTAAACGTTATCCCCCAGACAGTGCCCTGAATTGCCAGCGTGCTTAGTCCCAACAGCACGCCCTCAGTGATACGCGCGACAAGATAGATGCCACCGCTGCGCGGTGCTGTCCTTGCGATCAAGGGGCGCATCAGAAAGCCTGCGGTTATGACTGCGACCGAATTGCCAAGGCACATGAACACACCGAGCCAATGTAATTCGCCGCCCAAAAGCGCTTGACCGCCGCCAAATAGCGGGAATGCAGCAAGGATACACAGGCCGACAATACGAAGTTTCAATGTATCAGACATGGGTTATCTCCGCTGAATTTAGGTCATTATTACGTGATTTATGCGCGACGACGACGTTGCCTTTCTTGTGCCCCGTATCGACATGGGCGTGCGCCGCGATCATCTGTGAAAAGTCAAAGCAACGGTCGATAACCGGGCGAAAATATCCGTCTGCGGCCATTTGGACAACTTTGCGCAAGACGTCCACGGATTCCGATGCAACGCCACCGATCAACCGCTTGCCCTTCAATCGCGCCTTTAGCGCGCCCAAGAACATGTCCGACGTACTGCCTGCGATCAGCAACATCCGGCCGCGCGGGACCAATGCATGTTGCGAACGTGCCCAAGGCGCGCTGCCAACCGTATCGACGATCATGTCGTATTGCGGGCCCTGCGTTGTGAAATCGGTCACCGTGTAATCGATCACATGATCAGCCCCAAGTGCGCGCACCATTTCGATGTTTGCGGCGCTGCAAACGCCGGTGACTTCCGCACCCATCTGCTTGGCCATCTGCACGCATGCTGACCCGACGGACCCCGACGCGCCATTGATCAAGACCCGCTCACCGGCACGCAGTTTGCCTTTGTTGTTCAAGAAATCATAGGCGGTCGTGGCGCCAAACGGGATGGCCGCGGCTTCTTCAAAACTCAGAGCGTCCGGTTTACGAACGATCTTACCTTTTTCGGGCATCACGATGTATTCGGCATGCGCGCCAAAATTTGCACCAGGGAAACCGATCACAGCGTCGCCCAGATGATACATGGTCACATCTGCGCCAATTTCTTCGATAACGCCTGAAAATTCTGTTCCCAGAATGGGCTTTCTGGGCCGCTTGATGCCAAACACAAGCCGTCCAACGAAACCCAAGCCCGCGGGCATTGTCAGGCTACGTGCGCGCCAATCTCCTGAGCTAACAGTCGTGGCGCAAATGCGGATCAATACCTCGTTTGCTTTTGGTGACGGTGTCGGCAACTCAACGTGATTGAGGACGTCGGGGCTGCCATATTGGGTGTAGGTATAGGCGTACATTTTGTGGTCCTTTAAGCTGATTGCTGTGTGGAATTTGAGTGGGTTGCACCGCCGCTCATAAGCAGCCAAAGGCCAAACCCAAGCTCCGACAGCGTCACGATGACAAGCAAGCCGATGATGGTGATATCCAGTGCGGCAATATCTGTGAACGTCAGCTCAACAAGGCCTTGGATCAGATAGCCAAACGCCCCGATCAATAGACCCCAGCCAAGAATATGCGGCACAAATTGGGACCGCAGAATGATCCAACCAAGCGCCAGTAAATGGGCGCCAAAGAACAACTGCCAAACGAAAATACCAAGTGCGTGGGCCTCAAAAAAGACCTGCGCCAACGCTGGACTGTCTGCCGAGCTAAGCTCGACTTGCTGGCTCAGCAATACATAGGGCATGACCCAAAGCAGCAGATTGAACCCCATCACCACGATCATTCCCAGACGCGAAATCATTGCGATCATCGCGAGCCGCGGGCTGACGTTTTGAAACATCTGGTACAAAATGACCGTGATCGCGATCTCGAGCAGGATCACCGCACTGTCGGCCAGTACGCCCAACCGAAACAGGCCTAGCTGATCCATCAGGTTGGCGGCGGTTGCGGTCGCGTCCCCAGCGACCACGATTTGCGACGGGACATACCCGATGCTGAAACCACCACATACGGCGATTGTTAGATACAGCGCACCTGCGTTACGGGCGTCTTTTGGCCGCAACTTTGTTTGGGTATCATGCGTCATGGTTATTCCTTTCGAGGGCTATGCACGATCGGTATCGTGCTGTTGGAATAGGCTGTCTCTTATACACATCTGACGCT